>NZ_BLIJ01000044.1:0-80094 GCF_009811475.1 Alteromonas sp. KUL150 | reverse complement strand
CCTAACAATTTATTATACGGAAAAAATCCTTTATGCAAGGCGGAAAGAATCCGTATATCAATTTAGGGTGATACCAAAATATCACCCTAAAATAATATTTTAAATAACAAATACAATAATAAAGGCGTCAAATACGGAAACTATCCTTTTTATTTTCGCGTGCCGCAAATAGCAGGCAATATGTATAAATAAACAGTGGTTTGGTGTGACTATAAATAGGCATCTGGATGAATTTTATTTACTTTCCACTCACCACCTTCTTTTATCAAGTCTAAGCTACGTAAGTCTTCTACTTTGTCACCGTTATAGTTGCCGCTAAGAAAAACGGTGATGGTTGATTTCTCAGAAAACTCACTTCGGCCAACTTGGCCAGCACTTTGTGGGGTTACTGTTACGGTGTCGTACTTTAAATTAAGTAGATGTCGCTGTACGTTGTTATTTGTATGATATCTCGTCAAAATTCGCGACATTTTTTCACTTGAAAGGCGAATGGCTCTGTCAAGGTTATCGTCTTCGTAAACGCTTTTAAGAAACATAACGGTTGTATATTCGGGTGTGCTTTCATCAAGCATTCCGTATCTACCTATTCCTTCTTCTTTTTCACCGCAGGCAGATAGCATCAAAACTGTAAAAAGCCCTGTAAGGGCGTACCACATACGCGTTTTCATTTGGATTACCTTAATTTTAAGAGCTCCGTTTCTTATTGATAGTTTTATATCCCATTGAAGTCAACACACATAGTACTTCAATCACTCTCATGTTGATTATTCACAACATTCAGTTAAAAAGCAAAGTTGAAAGAAGGGGCGAGCGCTAAATTAGGAGCAGAGTAGGGCGAATAGAAGAAAACGTAAGATATAAAAAAGCGAGGCATTGAGCCTCGCTTATCAAATACAACTGCAGTTGGGTTTACTGAACTTCTTCTTGCTCGTCGAAGGCACCAGCAAACAGTGGGCTGCTTAAATAACGCTCTGTTCCGCTTGCTAACAATACAACAACAATTTTGTCTTTGTTCTCTGGGCGTTCAGCAAAGCGTTTTGCTGCAACAACTGCTGCACCTGATGAAATACCCGCAAGAATACCTTCATCGGTCATAAGTTTGCGCGCCATTTCCATACATTCTTCGTTTGAAACCTGTTCAACTTCATCGATTAAACTTAGGTCTAGGTTACCAGGAATGAAACCAGCGCCTATGCCTTGGATTTTGTGTGGTCCAGGAGTTAGCTCCTCACCAGCAAGGGCCTGCGTGATAACTGGTGAATCTGTCGGTTCTACTGCTACTGAAGTAATAGCTTTACCCTTGGTATTTTTAAGATAACGACTAACTCCGGTAATTGTACCGCCCGTACCTACACCCGCTACGAATGCGTCAACTTTACCATCGGTATCTTCCCAAATTTCTGGGCCCGTGGTTTTTTCATGGATGGCCGGGTTAGCCGGGTTGTCGAATTGTTGTAGCAATACGTATTTATCTGGGTCTGATGCCACAATTTCTTGTGCAGCGGCAACCGCACCTTTCATACCCTTTGGCGCTTCAGTAAGGACTAGGTTTGCACCCAATGCTTTTAACAGCTTACGACGCTCTAAACTCATGCTGCTAGGCATTGTAAGCGTAAGTTTGTAGCCGCGAGAGGCTGCAACAAAGGCTAACGCAATACCGGTATTGCCACTTGTAGGCTCTACAATTTCTTTGCCTTCAGTTAAAACACCGCGCTTTTCTGCATCCCAAATCATGTTAGCACCGATGCGGCATTTAACACTGAAACTTGGGTTGCGCGACTCGATTTTTGCGTAAACATTACCTGATGTTACGCGATTCAATTTTACTAGCGGCGTGCGGCCAATAGATAGGGAGTGGTCGTCAAATACGTTCATTATAAATCTTTACCTCGTTCCTGATTTAAAGGAAACCCCTTCTGTCGTGATCTGTACGACCTTTTTAGTAGTTAATAATTCAACGCCTGTGATAGTTAATAATTCACAGCCTAAATTAGGGGATTTCGTTATACCCCTATATCATTGGTCCCATTTATAAAAATGCAAAGTGCTTTTTAGCTATATGTTATATCGATGGGAAATCATATGAAGCCCTTGATATCATAGCTAAACTAGCAAAGACGAAAAATTAAACGGAGTACAACAATAATGGCTTTCAGTGGCACGTCTAATTATATCGCAACCAAAGATTTACAGTTGGCTGTAAATGCAGCTATCACGCTTGAGCGCCCGCTTTTAATCAAGGGCGAACCCGGTACGGGCAAAACCATGCTTGCAGAGGAATTGGCCGAAAGCCTGGGAACCGAGCTAATTCAGTGGCACATCAAGTCGACCACAAAAGCGCAGCAAGGTTTGTATGAATATGACGCAGTATCTCGCCTTCGCGACTCTCAATTAGGTGATGACCGCGTACACGATATTGGCAACTACATCGTAAAAGGTAAGTTGTGGGAAGCGTTTAGTGCAGAAAAGCGTCCGGTACTATTGATTGATGAAATTGATAAAGCTGACATTGAGTTTCCTAACGACTTGCTTTTAGAACTCGATAAGATGGAATTCTTTGTGTACGAAACACAGGAGCGTGTTGTTGCGAAACAGCGTCCTATTGTTATCATCACGTCGAACAATGAAAAAGAACTGCCAGATGCATTCTTACGCCGCTGTTTTTTCCACTATATTCAGTTCCCGAATCCAGATGACATGCAAGAAATTGTGAATGTGCACTTTCCTGATTTAAAGAAGAAGCTGCTTGATGAAGCGTTAAAAGCTTTTTTCGAAATTCGCGATGTCCCAGGACTTAAAAAGAAACCTTCTACGTCAGAACTCATCGATTGGTTAAAGCTTCTTGTTGCTGAAGATATTCCTCCAGAAGCGCTGCATTCAAAAGACGGTAAAGCAGCAATACCGCCACTGTACGGCGCTTTACTTAAAAATGAGCAAGACATTCATTTGTTTGAAAAACTGGTCTTTATGGCGCGTCGCTAATGCTTATTCAGTTTTTTTATACACTGCGAAAATATCAGGTTAAAACCACGCTGCGCGAGTTACTTGATTTGCTGAGTGCGCTTGAAAAGCACGTGGTGTATGCCGACATTGAAGCCTTTTATAGTTTGTCGCGTACAATTATGGTTAAAGACGAGACCCAATACGATAAGTTCGATAGGGCGTTTGCTGAGTATTTTGAAGGGGTTGAGTCTATTGACCTGTTTGGCAAAGACATTCCCGAAGAGTGGTTACGCAAGGAAATTGAGAAAAACCTAAGCCCAGAGGAACGAGAAGCATTGCGTAAAGCGGGCGGTCTAGACGAACTGATGGAAACCTTGAAGAAACGCTTAGAAGAACAGGAAAAGCGTCACCAAGGTGGAAATAAATGGGTCGGTACGGGCGGTACTTCACCCTTTGGTGCCTATGGCGACAACCCCGAGGGCGTGAGAATTGGTCAGAAGGGTAATAGGAAGTTTTCTGCGGCTAAAGTATGGGATAAACGCGAGTTTAAAAACCTGAGTTCAGATGTGGAATTGGGGACCCGTAACATTAAAGTGGCATTGAGAAAGTTGCGTAAGTTTGCCCGCACGGGTGCCAGTGAACAGCTTGACGTGCATACAACCATCGGTGAAACCGCTAAAAAAGGCGGTTTGCTTGATATCCATATGGCCCCTGAGCGTCACAACGCGGTAAAGGTACTGATGTTTTTTGATGTGGGAGGCTCTATGGACCCTCACGTTAAGAGCACCCAAGAACTTTTTTCAGCAGTGCAGACCGAGTTTAAATATTTAGAGTACTTTTACTTTCACAACTGCGTTTATGAAGAAGTGTGGAAAGATAATCTTCGTCGCAACAAAGAGCGCATTCCTATTTGGGATATCATTCACCGCTACGGTAAAGACTATAAGGTTATTTTTGTTGGCGACGCTACCATGGGGCCGTATGAAATTACGTATCCAGGGGGCAGTGTAGAGCATTGGAACGAAGAGCCAGGCAGTGTATGGATGCAGCGTATATTGAATCATTTCAATAATGCCGTATGGCTCAACCCTCAGCCTGAAAACTATTGGCCTTATTATTCGTCAGTCAAAATAATGCGAGAAATAATGGAAGACCGAATGTACGGGCTCACTCTCGAGGGGTTAACGGCGGCTATTAAAGGGCTTAGCCGAAGCCGTTGATTTGTGCTTTTATGGTAAGAGCTCGTGTGAAAAAGCGCCGTGAGTTTGCCACAATTTAGCTGTAGCGTATTAACAGCTTGCGTGCGGCTTTCAACTTCTAGCACTATCCACGTTTGAAAAAACGCCCGCACAGGGCGCTTTTTATAAGTAATTCCAAGTCATGCTTTATGACCGCAGTTAAACTAAACATTAAAGGGTGCGTAAACGTTGCATACTGAAAGCTATCATTTGGCGTTTTTATTACTTGCCGGAGGTCGAAGTGCGCGTTACGGGGGGAATAAACTTTTATCTGAGCACCCTGAATCAAATCTACCTCTCGTTGAGCACAGTCTACGTGTGCTTTTAAATGCGAAAACGGCACATACAAATACGCAAGTCACCAATTGCGAAGCCGCGGTTTCTGAAGTAAGTCATAAAGGTTTATTCGATAAAACGAATCAGGTTACCCTAGTTGCGGGCAAATGGCATGAAAGTTTAGAAACACAGCTAAGCCACTGTCCGGTTAACCTTGTACACAATACACAGTGGGAAGAGGGGATTGCGTCTAGTATTCGTTTTGGATTGCAGCATATTTTAACAGTATCCTGTTCGGTTTCCGAGACAATAGCGCCAAAATCAAATGGCAATAACCACAGCGGCTTACACGGTCCAGAACACGCGAGCCGTAGCTACTCGCCGAGCCACTTGCTCATTTCTTTGGCAGACTTACCGTGTTTAGCAGAGCAGGATTTAGCAAACTTGATCCAAGCGTCGCAAAATAACCCTGATAAAATTGTGTGCTGTGAATGGAAAGCTAAAAACAGTGGAAACGAAACTCTGAATGGTTCAGAGGCACGGCTTACGGTACCGGCCATATTTCCTAAGGCTTTATTCGGCGAGCTTCTTACGCTTGAGGGAGACACAGGCGCTAAACCCATTATCAGAAAATACATGAAAAAAGGGAAAGTCGTTGCGATACCTACGCCCAATGCCCAGTTTGATATAGATGTACCACAAGACTGGGCCAATATAGCAATGCCAAGAAATCGAGCCACTCATGAAGACTAACCGATAACGCTTAATGAACGTTATCGGCTAAAGTGCCCTTAATCTTGCCGCATTACTAGGGCGCTGAATATAAAGCAGACGAGCGCCTAACATAACGGCCGCTGCGCTTAGGCCCACTATAAAACCAATCCAAAACCCTGCAGCAGCCATGGGCTCTGCCGTTATCCAGTTCGTTCTTCCCAAAATTACACCGGTTGGCAAGCCAATCAGCCAGTATGAGATAAACGTGATAATAAACATGGCCGTGGTATCTTTGTAGCCTCGCAGCGCGTTAGCTGAGATAACCTGAACCGCATCTGACAATTGGAATAGGGCTGCATAAATAAGCAGTGCATTGGCTAACGTGTAAACTGCTTCATCGCTAGTGTATAAGCCTATGATGAATCCTTTCGCTAAAAGAGTAAAACTAGCGGTACATGCGGCTGTGCAAAAGCCAATGAGAATAGCTGCACGAGCTGCGATCTGAGCCTGACGTTGATTGTTTTGGCCTATTCGATACCCTATGCGGATAGCCGCGGCCATGCCCATACTCATAGGAAACATGAACATTAGCGCTGAGAAGTTCAGCGCAACTTGGTGTGCAGCCACCGTTGTTGCCCCAAAAGGTGCAAGTAATAATGCCACCACTGAAAATAGCGTCACTTCAAATAAAATGGTCATTGCGATAGGCAATCCCATTTTAAATGTGCGGCTTATGGTCACCATGTTGGGTTTGTACATTTGCCCAAACAAGTTATATTTCTGAAGCGCAGGAGCGAAGCGTACATAAATAATGGTAGCGATAAGCATAGTGTAAATAACAATGGCTGTCGCTATGCCGCAACCTGCTCCCCCCATGGCGGGGATCGGTCCTACGCCATAAATGAAAAGATAATTACCCACTACGTTTGCCATAAGTCCGATGACGGTAATGATCATGGTTGGCTTTGTTTTACCTAATCCCTCGCAATAGTTCCTGAGCCATTGATAAAGAGCAAAACCAGGCATGGCAAACAGTACATAAAGCACATAGTCTACGGTAATGCTAAATAGCGCTGGCGCCATTGGGAATAGTGCAACAATGCTCTCGGTAAACGGTATTAACCCTGCGATCACTAATCCTACGAAGAACACCAAGTAGCCAGCCTGTTGACTGGCATCGGCAATGCCGCTTAAATTTTTATTACCTTGTAGACGAGATATGATGGGAGGTAGGGCTAAAGCGATACCCTGAATAAAGCATAGCAGTGGTACGGTAATGCTAAAACCGAGCGCTACGGCTGCCATATCCGTTGCACTGTAGCGCCCAGCCATAATGGTATCGCTAACACCCATCAGCATTTGCGTTATTTGCGCCACCAGCAATGGCCACGCGAGTTTTAAAATGTCTCGACCTTCTAGAAGAAAGCGTTTTTTAATCACGACAATGTGTCTCTTAAGTATTTGCCAGACTACAGGGGGTAATCTGTAAGGCGTATTAACGTTTTTGGCTATCAGCCAAAAGCGAGGAAATGTGAGTTATTCTATGTTGTTAAATCTTGCCCAGGCTAAAAGTGAAGAGGCATAACTTCAACTTTGTCGCCTACCTGCAATTCACTGACATCCTCGGGCACAACCATTAAGCAATTTGCTGACGTAATAGAGGTCATCACCCCCGAACTTTGGGATTTGAAGGGGGTCACTTCCCAATCGCCGCACTCATTTTTAACCATGGTTGCGCGCTGAAAATCTCGGCGTCCGGCACGACGATTAAGTGTGGTTGTGATAGTAGCGCTCACAGAAAATGGCGTGTAGGCATCTAATTGCCCCTGCATTTTCTTGATAATTGGTACCACAAGCAATTTGGCTGTTACAAATGAAGACACTGGATTACCAGGAAGGCCACAAAATAACGTGTTATTGATGTTGCCTAAAGCGAATGGTTTGCCTGGCTTTACCGCTATCTTCCAAAACTCTATGGCGCCTAATTCTGCAATAATATCCTTCACATAGTCTGCGTCGCCTACGGATACGCCTCCGCTACTTACCATTACATCCACTCGTGAGCTTGCATCGGTAAATAGTTTACGTAAAGAGGTCTCGTCGTCTTCCACAATACCAAAATCAATGAGTTCTAGGTTTTCGTTTTGTAAGATGCTACTAACGCCTACGCGGTTTGATTCATAAATTTGAGTATCTGCACGTGCTGAGCCTGGCGCAGCTAATTCCGACCCTGTAGCTACAACGCCAACGCGAAGTTTTCGTATAACGTCTACCGTATTTTTACCCTGTGAAGATAGCAACATTAGGTGCTCAGCATGTAAGCGCGTTCCCTTTTTTACAAGCGCGTCGCCGCGTGCTATATCATTCGCCTTTTTACGAATATTTTCTTGTGCGATAGGGCGTTTGTTTATCACCACTGCGCCCTCGAATTCCGAGGTGTTCTCTATCATTACAACCGCGTTAGCATTTTCAGGAACGGGCGCTCCCGTCATAATTTTGAATGCTCTACCGGGTTGAAGGGGAGTATCTGCGCGCATGCCTGCTGTAATAACACCCTGTACTTCCAGCTTTGATGTAGCCGTCTGTTCCAGTTCTTCAGTGTTAACGGCATAGCCGTCCATCGCAGAATTATCCCATGGTGGTACGTCTACATTTGCTACAACATCTTGCGCCAAAATGCGATTATGTGCGTCAAAAATACTCACTTGTTCAACGTCGGTTATTGCTTTGGCAGCGTCCAATGCTTTTGTGAGGGCTTCTTCTAGCGAAAGCCATTTAGATGACATACCAAAAACTCCATGAAATTGTTTAACAGGCGGATATTACAGAAAAAAACACGTTATACCAAAAGTTAACGTGTGAAATTAAGTATAGTCAGCTGGCTAATGGCGACGTTTGCTCGGTAAATTTTTGAAAAGTTGTTAAACGTTCAGTGCGTTAATGACTAAGGCTTAACATATCCAACATGTTGCCGATGTCATCCATCACCCAGTCAGGATGGAAAATTGAAATGTCTTGCCCGTAATTGTAGCCGTAAGTAAGGCCAATACTTCTCATATTGGCCGCTTTAGCTGCAAGAATATCGTTTTTAGAATCTCCTACCATCACGCATTGAGAGTGAGACACGTTAAGCACTTCACATACGTGTAAAAGGGGGAGCGGAGACGGTTTCTTTTCTTCAAGTGAGTCGCCACCAATACATAGGTCGAATAAGTGATTAATGCTGAAATTTTTAAGAATAGCGGGAACAAATGCTTTCGGCTTGTTTGTTACCAGAGCGAGATTAAATCCATTTTGTTTTAGCGTGTGCAAGGTATCGCTTACATTAGGATAGAGGGTTGAAGCGTCACAAACATATTTTTCATAGTGGCGAAGGAAGACCTCAAGCGCGTTGTTTAGGTAAGTCTCTGGAATAGAATTATCAACCTCATGGCTGCCAGATAGCCCTCTATGCACAAGCATTTTTGCGCCATTGCCCACCCAACCTCTAATTTCAGGTAAGGAGAATTGAGCTTTGCCTAATTCGGCAAGCGTGAGGTTTAAAGATGTCGCCAAATCCGGTGCCGAATCTACCAATGTGCCGTCAAGGTCAAATAAAAATGTATTAATATCGCGCATGGCAAATGTGCATTTTGAAATGAGATGTTAATCATAACACCGCAGTATCCTTACCGCGGTATAAAAGTTAGTCAGTTGATTTATTCAAAATCTTGGTTACTGATCCAAAGAACTTGGTATGGTTTCATTTGTAAGAAACCGCTGGATAGCGCTATTTCATCGCGAGTGATGAGATCTATCCAATTATCAGTGCCTATCAAGTTGATATCGGATAACAGAATAGTTTGCTCTTCATCACTGATATTGCTAATGCAGAATATGCTTTGTTTCCGGTCTAAACTCTGGCGCCAGTAGCCGAAGATTTGGTTTCCTAACTGTAGCGTAAACTGCGTTGCATTGGGGTGAAATGCTGGCTGTGCTTTACGGATGCGGATCAATTGAGAAATACGGGTCAAGACTTTGTGATGCTGAGAGAACGGAGAATCTAGCAATGCCTCTAGCTCATTAAAGTGCCAGCGCTTCCTATTGATAGAGCGATTTTGCCCGGTATTAGCCACTTTTTCATAGTCATTAGAGGTACCCAATAAGCTATGAATATAGATACCAGGAATGCCCTCCATGCCCAACATGATGGCATGAGCGCAAATAAAGCGGTCAACCTGATATTTGTCAGGGCCTTTTATCGTGCCTTGAAGCGCATCAAACAAGGTGATGTTGATTTCGTATGGTTTCTGTTGGCCGTGCTCAGAGGCGCGCCACGATACCTTTCCACCAAAATGCTGCATAGCGTGAACTAAATCAGATATTTCCTCATCGCTTAGCAAACCCTCAGCGGGTCGAAGACCAATTCCATCATGCGAAGCTATAAAGTTGAAATATGCGGTACCGTTTTGAGCGGGCGGCATACTCATCATCCAGTTTTTAAGATAGGTGCAGTCTCCGCTAACCAGCGTATTAACCAGCAGTGGGGGAAGGGAAAAATTATAGATAGCATGGGCTTCGTTTGCATTACCGAAATAGGTGAGGTTTTCCCTGTTAGGAATATTAGTTTCAGTGATGATTATGATTGACGGGTCAACATGCTCTATTAATGTTCTTATCAAACGGATGACTTCGTGGGTTTGAAACAAGTTAATGCAGCTAGTGCCGACAATTTTCCATAAAAATGCCACCGCATCTAAACGAAATATTTTGGCGCCCTTATCAATGTAAAGTTTGATAATGTCGATGAACGCTAAAAGTACCTTTGGGTTTCTAAAATCAAAATCTACCTGATCGTGACTAAAGGTACACCAAACATGCTTGGTTCCCTCTGCTGTTTCTGTTTCGCGAAGTAGAGGAGACACTCGTGGACGTGTCACCATAGACAAGTCATCAGCTGGGTCCGCTGTGAAGAAAAAATCAGACCCAGGCCCTTGGCCTTTTATAAAATTATCGAACCAAGCGCTTCGTGCTGAACAGTGATTTATCACTAAGTCTGTCATGAGGCCATAGTCTTTAGCGATGGCTTCAATATCATCCCAAGTACCTAATGCTTCATTTACTGTTGAATAATCGATAACCGAGAATCCATCGTCCGAGCTATAGGGAAAGAATGGGAGGATATGCACGTTATTTACGGTGTTCTTGCAATAGCGATGCAAAAATTTGTTCAGCGTGACAAGAGGGCGTTCGTTTTCGTCAACAATGCTATCACCATAGGTGATCATGACAATGTCGTCTTCATCCCAGTAGTTGTAGTGCGATTTAGGGGAAGCTATGTCGGTTTGTTGTTGAATACCTATCGTATTTAATAACTGAGTGGCTAGCGTCTCATACGAGACGTCTAGCGCTACATCGGCATAAATGCTTTCTAAATGGTGCTTTACTTTGTCATGGAGGTGCTCCCATGCCATATTACTTACTCCATAAATTCTGCAGTATCAGCTTCAACCGCTTCTAACAATCTTTCTAAAATATCAGGTACCGCACTGGTCACGCGATTCCAACTTGGAATAAAAGGCGTTTCCATAGGATTTTCTAAGAAGTTTTGACCCGCTTTCATAATATTGCTGGCAAACATCTCGACCGCTTTTTCTTCACTGTGGATGTCTAAGTTCAAGCCGTTCATAACCGCATCATTGTGATAGGTTTCAATAAAGTCTAGCGCAATACGGAAATAGGTCGCTTTGATAGAGCGGAACATTTCATTGCTGAACGTGTAGCCTTGGGTCGCCAACTTACGGAATATCGCTTTCGTAATGTCTATAGACATTTTAGATAAGCCGCCTTGGTCGTTATTAAGCGAAAGATCTTGATGCTTGTGATCATAAATATCGCAAATATCGGCCTGACAAAGACGATTATGTGAATAGTTGCGGTGCATCTCTGAAAGTACACCAATTTCCAAACCCCAGTCGCTTGGAATGCGAATATCGTTTAATACATCGCGTCTAAACGAGAACTCACCGGCCAGTGGATAACGAAAACTGTCCATAAACTCTAAATATTCATTGTCACCCATGATGCGCTTAAGGGCGCGCAATAGTGGCGTAACAAGAAGGCGAGATACACGGCCGTTAATTTTGCCATTAGCTACGCGGGCGTAATAACCCTTACAAAACTCGTAGTTAAACATTGGATTTGCAACAGGGTAGATAAGCTTTGCCAACAGGTCCTTGTTGTAGGTAACAATATCGCAATCGTGCAGTGCTACCGATTCTGCGCGGTTTGACGCGAGTACATAACCCATGCAGTACCACACATTACGACCTTTACCTAACTCTTTTGGCGCTAAGCCCTGTGCCTGAAGCTCCTCGTCTAGCGCTTTAAGTCGAGGCCCATCATTCCAAAGTATTCTGTGGTGCTGAGGCAGTTTGCCAAAAAACTTAAGTGCATGTTTGTACTGATCTTGATTTGCACGGTCAAGGCCAATAACAATCTCTGACAAATAGGGAACGTTTGTTAACTCATTGACAATATGGGGAAGTGCGTCACCTTCTAGTTCAGAAAAAAGTGAAGGAAGAATAAGTGCCATTGGGCGCTTTTGAGAAAACTGTAGCAGTTCGGCTTCAAGCTCTTCGGTGGGACGACGAGCCAAGTTATGTAACGTAGTAACCACACCATTTTGATAAAAATCAGCCATGTGTCCTCCTGATCAAAGGGATAATAATTGAGTAAGCATTTCGTTCCAGCCTTCAGGGCCGGTTAGGGTGCTGGTATAGACCTCTTCTTTTTTTACTGCAGGTGGAGGATTTACCGGTGATAAAATGCGGATTGGAACGTGCGCTGCTTCAAGCATTGCCACGTCGTTTTTACCGTCGCCAAGGGCGATTGTTTTAACTTTAGTAATATGTTGTTTTTGGTATTCACTGGCCAGCCACTTAAGTGCTTGGCCTTTATCACAATTACCTGAAATATGGATAAAACGGCCGCCTTCCAGAGGAAATGCTCCTCGGTCTTTGACAACTTTTAGAAAGCGTTCTTTCTCTTCGTCCGTGCCAAGCCATAAAACAGGTTCGCCAAATTGACGCTTTGCAGCGAGCGATGCTGATAGTTCGTCTAACCCTGTGCAATCTTGGATTTCTTGGACCGACATTTTAGAAAACTGTTTGTACTTGCCGTCAAACTCACTACCCATTTTTTCTAGCAGTTTAATCCAGTAATTTTTATTGGAAATAAATGCTTTGCACCAGTAGCCATCAATCCAAATAGTGCCCGTGGGCTTTTGCTTAAAGAAACCATGCGGAATAAAAACAGCGGCGCCATTTTCAATAATGAATGGCCCATCAAGACCAATCTTCTCCCGCAATGGTTGTAGCTCTGCAAATGTCTTACTGGTAGTAGGTATAACGGGGATATCTTTTTCTTCTAATGCCGTCAAAGCCGGTTTCGCCGCCTCAAAAGAGTAGGTATGGTGGTCTAACAGCGTGCCGTCCATATCGGTGAAAACAAGCGTTTTCGTCATTGTTTTACGTCCTGTTCAGTTATTGTTCTTTTTTCATCAAGGTAGAACACCGTATCGCACTTTTCAGGCAAGTACTGCAACGCGTTCTCCGTGATGCGCTGATAGTGTTGCACAAAGTTTGCCACTTCTTCGTCAGACATTACTCCGTCTCTTTCTTTCAAGGCTTTGGCTGCAAGTTTATGTTCCTGTTCTAGCCTCCATTGATACACGCAATCAAAGCTAGGTGCCTTTAGCATAATACGATAGTCGATTTTCTCGAATAACGTTTGGTAATCACCAGCAAGTTCTGTGTTTACAAAGGAACGCCAGATTGCTAAAGGGTCTTCAACTTCTTCTAAGTGGTTGATTGGCTTTTTAATTTCGGAATTCGACTGTGGAATGGCACCCACGCACCAGCCCTCAAGTATGATGAAGTCAGGTTTAACTTCTATGACAGGCCATTGTGCTTGAGGGAAGGGGTTATCCGTTGCTTTATTAAATCGAGGAAGCAGCGTTCGCGCACCTTTATCTAAACTACGAAATGTATTTAGCGCCAAAGTAACGTCATGTGTCCCCGGAACGCCTCGGGTCTTCAGAAGCGGGTGAACTTTTATCGCGAGCGCGTTTCGTTGGCTTTGGTCAAAATAGAAATCGTCGATAGACAGCGAAACTACCCGTTTTCCATGAACAGACGAGAGGTAGGTTTCAATAAAGCTGGTTAGCGTAGATTTCCCAGAACCTTGGCTACCATTAATGCCAACAATAAGGGGACTGCTTGCCCCTTTTTGGTGCTCAATTAGTCGTTCGCATAATGGTTTGAACCATTGTTGTGCAATTTCTGCATAACTACTTGGCAATTGATGCGTAGTTAAAAAGCCATGTATATCCATATTGTTACCTCAATCAATGCAGAATTCACACTTTCAATAGTAAGTGAGGTAACAACAATTGTGCCAATAGCGTTATTGAATATGGATGTTAGTTTCTACTTCTTGTTTGCAACAATAACGGCTCGTTGTGGTGCAGGGTAACCCTCTATGGTGCGAGTAATATCTTCCGGATCGAGAAAATCTTTCAAAGATTGGGTATCCATCCAGGGTGTTGACCGCTGTTCGTCAAGCGTAGTGTGATTAACATCTACGACACGGATATTTTCAAATCCCAACCGGCTTAGCCATACAGAAAGAGCGTCTGTACTTGGCAAGAACCATACGTTCCTCATTTGAGCGTAGCGTTCCCCGGCCATCAGCACCGTATTCTCATCACCGTCTACTACTAGCGTTTCAAGAACGAGCTCTCCGCCTTTTCTCAACTGATCTTTTAATTGTTGTAAAAAAGCCATTGGATCTTTTCGATGGTACAACACGCCCATAGAAAAAACCGTGTCGAAGGCTTTAAGTGGTTGCATGTCCTCAATGCCCATGGGAAGGAAATGTATATTTTCACTCGATGCATCGGTGTTACGAACAAAGTGCTTAATTGCGTGAAATTGAATTAGAAACAGTTGTGTGGGATCGACACCAATAACTCTGCTTGCGCCTTCACCGAGCATACGCCACATGTGATAACCACTACCACAGCCAACATCTAATACATTTCTGTTTTTAAGCGATGCAATGTGTGGTGATACACGATCCCATTTCCAGTCAGAACGCCATTCTGTATCGATATGTATATCATGGAGGTGAAAGGGACCTTTCCTCCACGGCATAAATTGCTTCAAAAGACCTTCTATCTGTTTCTTCGTGTATTCATCAACATCGGCATGACTACCAATGGAAACGGACGATGTAAGGTCAATGTAGCTAGGCAATGTCTTTGGAAGTTTGTTTAGTAACCGACACCACTTGTCAAACTCTCCGTGTTTAGCCGTTCGCTGCCATGCGTCCATTAACGAAGGTAGCGTCTGTAGCCAGTGTGAAAGTGGGCTGTCTATTAACGACTTATAACACTCGTTAAACCAAATCTGTTCAAGTTTAGTCATGGTTATCTCTGTATATTTATTGAAGCTTTGCTTGAGGGTTATTGGCAGCACTTAAGCTTTTATGGCAACCATTGATGTGAAGTTATAGCACTTGTACCACATGACAACATCTGAAAAGCCGACCTTTGTCAGGCGCATTTCATGTTCATTGAACGTATCAGTGAGCATGACTTTTTCCAGTGCCGCTCGCTTTTGGCTTACCTCTAATTCACTGTATCCATTATCTCGCTTGAACTGATGGTGCAAGTCTACAAGCAACTCATTACCGGCGAGGGAAGGGTGGCGAATTTTCTCAGACAGCACAAGCATACCGCCAGGGTTCAAGCCATCGAAAATGCTTTGAAGAAGAGCTTCTCGATCGGTGGGTGGAATAAACTGGAGGGTGAAGTTCATAATAACCAATGAGGCGTTTTGAATATCAACATTTTGTGCAAAATCATGTTGAATTTGTATAGGATTGGGAAGTGTAAACGTCTGCACAACACGCTTGCAGCGCTCAACCATCGCCTCTGACGCATCGACACCGATTATTTTGCATGACGCAGCGTTTACCGCTCTTGACACCGATAAGCTCGCAGCACCAAGGCTACATCCGAGATCATAAACCATCGAGTTAGGCGTTACCGCGACTTTAGCCAGTTCTCCGATAGTATGGACGATGGTTTCATATCCAGGCACAGAGCGTTGAATCATGTCGGGAAAAACATCAACGACAGACTCGTCAAATTTAAAGTCGTCTACTTTACTAAGTGCCTTCGCGTATATATTGTCGTGCTTCTTCACTGATTGTCTTCACTTGCCTAATTTGAGGCGCAATTTTACCGTTTGACGCGCAAATGCCAATGAAAAACACTAAATTAGTCATAAATTACGTCTTTTTGTAGATTAGGGCTTTTCGTTACTATTCTAAAGTATTAATCTATGAGCATAATGAAAATAAGGAAGTAGTAACGCCAATGACGAGAATTCTAGTAGCAGATGATCATCCATTGTTTCGCGAGGCACTGAGCGGCGCATTGGAGCCTTACTTTGAGAATGCGCAAATAATTCAAGCCGGAAGCTTAGATGATGCAGTGTCAAAGCTTAAGGAGTTCGATGGCATAGAATTAGTGCTTCTCGACTTAAATATGCCTGGCGGCGAATATTTCAACGGTCTCATTACGCTCCGTGAGCAATATCCGTCCATTCCAGTTGGGGTTATCTCAGGAAGCGACACCGTTGAGGTAGTTGCACAAGTAATGAGTTTGGGTGCTCAAGGTTTTATTCCGAAAGTGTCTGAAACCCGCGAAATTGCTCAAGCCATCGTTGATATGATCGGCGGTAAAAGATGGCTTCCACAAGGCATGGAAGAACAGTTGGAAAAGGTTGATGACGAGCTTAAATTGCTGCTTCAGCGCTTCCGCGAACTAACACCTAAGCAAATTCAGGTGCTTTCTTATTTGCGAGCAGGGCTTATGAATAAGCAAATTGCTCATGAAATGAATGTTACAGAAGCAACGATAAAAGCGCACATCAGTGCAATATTACGCAAGTTAGAAATCAACACGCGTACACAGGCAGTGCTGCTCATGGACAAACTTCAGCTAAGCTAAACCAAACGTCGCGTAATAAAAAAACCGGGTTATTGACCCGGTTTTTTTGTTTGAAGAATAATTTCCCCACCCTCAGTTACAATACCTAAACCTTTGTCAGGCACGTTTTCAAACTTCTTCTCACGCTTTATCAAGACCGTAGATGGCTCTGAACCATAGGGGGTATCACGATTATCTACTTCATCGGCTAATTTAGTTAAGTAAATTGCCCAATATTCCACGTGGGGCGTTGAGTAATCTTTATAAAACCCGATCCCAATTTGGTCTTGCTCTTCATAAAAGGGCAACTCCCCCAACAAATGCTGTCGGTGAGACGTCGAGGTTTTCAACGCGTACCAGACTTCATCCGCCGTAATATAACCACCCGCTAGTGCCTCTACCTGATTGCTCATTGCATCACCATAGTATTCAGGCAGCGTTAGACCCGCATTGCGGATACGAGTGTTTGGGCTTCCTCCAAGAAAGTGAGATACCAAGCCTCTTTCTGCCATATCTTTAGCTTTTTCTTCCGCTAGTGCTACAAGGGTAGGGTTGCAGAGCAATACTTTACGTTGTTGTCGTGGGTCGTTAGCTATTAACAAAGAGAGTGCTTTCGCCTGTTCTTTATCGCCACAGGTCGTTTCGTTAGAAAAAGTAGAAGTGGATATTAAACTGGCGAAAATTGCCAAGGACATTTCTTTACGACGAAAAAGGCCGCTAATGCGGCCTTTGGTCTTAAGCGTTAAACTAAGCAGCTTTTCCACCTCGCTTCTTAGCAGCAGTTGAAGAGTTTATTTTCGCGACTAACTCTTCATGGTCAAAATCATCAACGTTGATGGTGCGAAGTCTGCCAGCTTCTGTTTTACGCAGCAGAGCCGCTTCATCTTCGTTAATAACTTCTTCTGCAAGTGCTTCGTCAGCTAGCACGTCTAAACGAGTAAATGGAAGTTTAGCTTTCTTGTGCTTGCAGATGCGCTCAAAGATAGGTTCACTCGCCAATACATCGTCAAGCGTCTGTTCTAGGTCGCCGAATAAGCTTCCATCTTCACGGCTTAGGTACTGACCATAGCCTAAACGACTACGCGCTGTTGACGGTGTTTGAAGCATTTGAGCAATGGCGTGCTCTGTTTTATCAGAAGGCTTGCCAATACGACGACCAAACGGGATAACCATCACACGCATTGCCGCAGCAATAGCACGATTTGGGAAGTTCGCTAAGAAATCGTCAATTGCCGTCTCAATGTCATGCAATGTGGTTTGCATTGCCCAATGAAGAAGTGGCAAATCTTCTTTCAAACGACCATCTTCGTCGAAACGCTTAAGCGTTGTGCTGCCCATGTAAAGACCACTTAGGATGTCACCTAAACGTGCTGACAATCGCTCACGACGCTTTAAATCGCCCCCAAGTACGCCCATCGAAACATCAGTTAACAGTGCTAAGTTAGCGCTGTAGCCTTGAAGCAGCTTGTAATAACGAGCTGTTTCATCGGTAAAAGGTGCACTGCTAAATGCGCCATTAGTTAATGAGAACCAGATACTGCGAACTGTGTTAGCTACAGCAAAGCCAATATGGCCAAATACGGCTTTGTCAAACGCTTGCAGCGCCTCTTTTTTATCTTCAATAGACGCAGCCTGAATTTCTTTAAGCACGAAAGGGTGGCAGCGCATTGCGCCTTGACCGAATATCATCATATTACGGGTTAGAATGTTTGCACCCTCAACCGTAATAGAAATAGGGACTCCCTGATAACCGCGGCCAAGGTAGTTATTTGGCCCAAGCATTACGCCTTTTCCACCGTGGACATCCATCGAGTCGTTGATGACTTGACGCATTTTCTCGGTTAAGTGGTACTTACAGATTGCTGAGATAACAGAAGGTTTCTCGCCAAGATCAACACCCACAGTTGAAAAGCGCGTTACACCATCCATCAGGTAAGCATTACCACCAATACGGGCAAGCATTTCTTCAACACCTTCCATATGGCCTACAGGCATACGGAATTGACGGCGAATGCGCGCATAGGCACCAGTAGCAAGCGATACTGATTTCGCGCCACCCGCTGCCGAAGATGGAAGTGTAATGCAACGACCAACAGACAAACATTCCATAAGCATGCGCCAACCGCGCCCTGCCATTTTAGGGCCACCAATAATGAAGTCGATAGGTACGAAGATTTCTTCGCCCTTGATTGGACCATTTTGGAAAGGGGTATTAAGAGGGAAGTGACGACGGCCAATTTCTAGACCTTTTGTGTCTCTTGGAATAAGTGCACAAGTAATGCCTGGCTCTTTATCGTCACCTAATAGACCATCAGGGTCTTGAAGTTTGAACGCAAGGCCAATGACCGTAGCTACAGGTGCAAGGGTAATGTAACGCTTACTGAATGTTAAGCGCATGCCCAACACTTCTTCACCATCCCATTCACCTTTACACACAACACCAACATCAGGTATTGCGCCAGCATCCGAGCCTGCTTCAGGCCCAGTCAATGCGAAACAAGGAATTTCTTCACCAGCTGCAAGACGCGGAAGATAATGGTCTTGCTGTTCTTTTGTTCCGTAGTGCTGAAGAAGTTCGCCAGGCCCTAAAGAGTTTGGAACACCAACAGTACTAGAAAGTACCGCGCTTACGCCTGCAAGTTTTTGTAATACACGTGATTGTGCGTACGCTGAAAACTCAAGACCGCCGTACTCTTTTTTGATGATCATGGCGAAAAACTTGTGTTCTTTCAAGAACTGCCAAATTTCAGGAGGAAGATCCTGGTCTTTATGGTTAATTTGCCACTCGTCAACCATGGAGCAAACTTCGTCACATGGACCGTCTAGAAAAGCTTGTTCTTCGGCAGACAGTCGACCTTTGGGGATACGATGTAATTTGTCCCAGTCTGGTTTACCGCTGAAGATATCGCCGTCCCACCATACGGTACCAGCGTCGATAGCCTCTTGCTCTGTGCTAGACATTTCTGGCATAACTTTGCGGTAGAAGGCAAGCAGCTTCTTAGAGATGTGCTGCTGTCTGATATTTACAAGTGTGAATGGCAGCGTTAAAGCAAGAAACACTACCCAACCAAGCAGGCCTATGTCACCGAAAAGGGTGCCTAAAATCATAACACCTGCGCCCATGGCAACTGCCGTTACCAAACTGGTGCGCTGATAGCTAGCAACCGCTAGTGTCAGAACAACCAGTAAAAACCATATAAAATCTGCCATACTTCACTCCTGAAAGGCGTTGAACGTTACGCTAGTCATTTTAATCACTCTACCAATCGCCGTTTTTTCTTAGCAAATATCGAGGTCAGACCAGCATGCTGTAAACCTATTATTTAAAAGTGCAAAGATCAAGATTTTTACATGAATATTCTATTAACAACGTGATAAATAGTAGGCTTTAACCGAGGACCTTAACTAAGTATAGTTATAAATTCTTTTAACTATATGAATTATTGTTGTAGGACCACATCACTATTTTGGTGAAATGGCTTGAGCGAAAAAAAAGCGCCGACTGGGAAGTAGCGGCGCATTTTTGTATTGAATGTAAAAAGGCGACGAAGGTTCGAGGGCAGCAAGCGCCACTCATCAAGTCAGGTTACTGCATTTCGAACGATCTGAGTTTAATATCGCCTTGTTCGTCACCTTCTTTAAACTGTTGCAGTCTAACAAGCGTGTAGTTCAGTGATGGTGCAAACCATGCAAACGTTTCTCTCGTTTTCGATTCTCGAATAAGTTTAACCTTCACTGTTTCTATTTTGCCATACGGTAAAGACAGCACTTCTTCGTCCACAACCTGAACGCCGTAGTGTCTTAGCTCGCCACGATAGTTCACAAAATTATAGTCTAGCGATGTTTCACCTTGCGCTAAGCGTTTAGCGAGGTCGATTCGGTAAATCTGGTTATCGAACTCGCCGTTCCACTCAAACGTGTCGCCGTTTTCGACTGAAATTTTACCTTCGCCCTGATGGCTAAACGTTACTTTCAATTCTTTATCCGGACCAGTGCCTGAGCGATTATAGTAGTACTCTGAGGGAACAACCGTGTTGTCATCTATAGTGAAAATAGAATGTTCACTGCGCTTGTCCGACAAAAAGAATTTAGACACTTTAGACGTATAAATAAGCGAATATTGCTGATTGCCTAATTCAGAAAGCTCTATATTTGCTTCACCGACATCGTCTCCCCACTTATAAGCGGTATAAGTCGCTTTGTAGGGCTGTAGTGGTAATTGTGCAGTACTGTCTGTCTGGGAGGCGGCTACATTCAGCGATATAGCCAAAAGAAAACTCAGCCCGAGAGGTTTAGTCGTTTGCATAACCAGATTCTGGAAGTTCTTGCTCATCTAAAACTGCCTTATTGTTTCGCATCGAAAGTCGACCGGCACTAAACCAAGATAGCACAAGCGGATAGATGCGGCGTTCTTGTTCCTGAACACGCTCAGCCAAATCGCTGGCGGTGTCTTCTTCAAACACCGGTACGCGACTTTGAATGATAACTGGACCACCATCAAGTTCTGGCGTAACAAAGTGCACGCTTACACCGTGTTCTTCGTCGCCATTGTCAATAGCTCGCTGATGCGTATTCAATCCTTTGTACTTCGGCAACAAAGATGGATGAATGTTCACTAATTTTCCAGTGAAGCTGTCTACAAACTCTGGCGTTAATATACGCATGAAGCCTGCAAGCACTACGCAGTCGGCACCAAAAGCATTAATTTGGGCTTTGAGTGCTTCGTCGTAAGACTCTCTGGAGTCGAAAGTAGTGTGATCTAAGCATATCGCTTCGATCCCAGCTTCTTTAGCACGCTCTAACCCGTAAGCATTCGGTCTGTTGCTGATAACACCACTTATTTGGGCGTTGAGACGCCCAGCTGTTATCTCGTCAATAATTGCTTGTAAATTACTTCCGTTTCCAGAAATAAGCACACATAGTTTGGTTACAGAATTACTCACGCGTTGATCTCTACTTGCTCATCGCCGTCTTTAGCTGCGATATCGCCAATAACCCACGCATTTTCACCGTGCTGCTTCAGAATATCCAATGCTTGGTCTGTATCTGTCTCGTCAACAACGATAACTAGGCCCACGCCACAGTTAAAGGTGCGATACATTTCATGACGCGTAACGTTTCCGTTTTCCTGTAACCAAGAGAAAATTTCAGGCCATGTCCACGTGCTTTCATCAATAACCACTTTCGCATCTTCAGGTAGCACGCGAGGGATATTTTCCCAAAAACCACCGCCAGTAATGTGTGAAATAGCACTTACCTTTACTTTTTCAAGTAACGCTAATACTGACTTAACATAAATGCGTGTTGGCGCTAATAAGTGATCAATAATTGGCTTGCCGCTTAAATCTGCGTTAACGTCTGCGCCGCTTACTTCAATAATTTTTCTTACTAATGAATAGCCGTTTGAGTGCGGACCCGATGAACCAAGAGCAATCAGTTTTTGACCAGGTTTGACATTGGTTCCGTCAATCACGTTGTCGGCTTCAACGACACCGACGCAAAAACCGGCAATGTCATAGTCGCCGTCGTGATACATGCCCGGCATTTCTGCGGTTTCACCACCAATTAGCGCGCAACCTGCTTGCTCACAGCCTGCTCCAATACCTGTTACCACAGACGCTGCAACATCCACATCGAGCTTACCAGTGGCGTAGTAGTCAAGGAAAAACAGAGGCTCTGCACCTTGTACGATCAGGTCGTTTACACACATAGCCACTAAGTCTATACCTACGCCGTCGTGACGGTTTGCATCCATTGCAACTCTTAGTTTTGTACCCACGCCATCTGTACCCGAAACAAGTAGCGGCTTCTTATATTTAGTAGGCAGTTCGCACAAAGCACCAAAGCCGCCCAAATTACCTTTTACTTCTGGTCTATGGGTTTTTTTGGTAACAGATTTAATGCGTTCAACAAGTTGATTACCTGCATCGATATCTACGCCTGCATCTTTGTAACTTAAAGAGGTTTTATTTTCGCTCACGGTTGGGCCCTGAAACTAAGAGGTAGAAAACCGCGGATTCTACCAGCAAGTCGGCACAAGTCCAATTTGTGACGGCTATTTTATGTGCTTTTTGATCTTTTTTATTTTATGGATGAAATTAAATGCAATATAAAAGACAATAGAACGCTACTTTTGGTGAACATCTTGCTTTATAAAATGTTTCGCCTCAAAGGTAGGGGCATGCAGTGCGGCAGTTAAATCGTTTTATCGCGCAGCGGTATAGTCGATTAATGGCGGGTTAGCTAGGTAAGGATTTGATTTGAGAGAGTATGGAGTGTCAATGTTAACGGCAGTAAAACGCAATATCAGTGGGACCAACAAAAAGAGACAACGCTCTAAATGTATTTTAGGTCTTTCATTGATTGCACTGCTGAGCTATACAAGCCCTGCACTGGCTTCTCAGCGTATTGTGGTAAACGAAGCGCAGATTCAGGTGGAAGACCAATCTCAGCGAACTCAACAAGCTGCCCAGAAAAAGGCATTACAGCAAGTACTCGTGAAAATGTCTGGAAGTACAGGTGTATTAGAAAATGCCGGCGTTCGTGCTGTGCTAACGTCACCTCAGTCTTTGCTTCGCTCTTACCGTTTTTCTTTCGAGAACGGCAAAACTTACTACGTCGCCGAATTTGACCAACCTAAGCTTAACGAATTACTTCAAAGAGAAATGCTTCCACTATGGGGGGACAGGCGTCCAGAGACTATTGTGTGGCTGGCCAAAGAAGACGATAACGACGCCAGAGTCATTTTAGATGAGTCACTAGACACTGAACTACAGCGTGCCCTTAAACAAACGGCAAAAGAGCGAGGCGTTCCCCTTAGTTTACCGCTAATGGATCTCACCGACAGTGTGAATATTTCTTCTTATGACGTATGGGGGCGTTTCGCCGGTCCATTGCGCAAGGCGTCCGCTCGTTACAGCGTAGATAACATCATAGGGGCTCGCGTATATCGCAATGACGCCAGTGCAATTCCAGACCTGCCTGAAAATGTTGTGCCATCGGGAACTGTTGAATCACTAGATGATGTGCTTCTTGATGAAACACAAAGCGATGAGCAGGGGACTGAATCTTCTGAGCCTTCAGCAGGTACTTCGGAGCCTTCAGCAGGCGGGCAAGACGGATTTAGTAGCGAAATAAACCCCATGCAAGATCAGCATGCCACTCAGTACAACACGTTACAAGAAAACACTCCAAGCAAGCAGTCGGATAGCGTGACGCCTTCACTGATTGATACCAGCAGCAACACAACCCTTCCATTTACCATGGATGAATTTGCTGATTATGCGAAACGTGCTAGCGAAGGTGAATACGCACTTGATTGGGTGTTCATAGGCGGAGGCAAGGTCAGTTACGGCAGTATTTATGGGGATTCTCCCGAAGCATTAGGTAGTCAACTCATTGATGCTTACTCAAATTACCTCTCTTCTCTTTATGCCATCGTTGGCATTGAGGCGTCAGAGCGTGAAGTGGTAAATGTATCAATCGCTAACATTGGATCAATAAGCAGCTATGCCTCCGCAACTGATTATCTCAACAGTTTAAGCGTTATCGAAAACGCATCGTTAATTGAGCAATCAGGCACTGTGGCCACTTATTCATTGACACTAATTGGCACCTATGACGATTTACTCAACAGTATAAAACTTGAGAGTAAACTTCGTCCTGTTACTGATGCGTACGGACAAACCGTTGAAGGGCACAGTTTCTATTGGAGTAACTAATTTAGCATGCAACTGCCTTTGCCTGTAACGCTACCCGTTGACGAGAACTTCGATAGTTTCGTTAATACGGGCAATGAAGAAGTGGTTTCGATACTTGAGCAGATCGCTGCTGGGCTTCCATATTGGCGGGAGTCTTACGAGTTAGGGCCATTATCGTCACTGCAGTTACCCTTGCTCACTCTATTAGGAAGCAGTGCTACTGGTAAAAGTCATTTGCTGTTCGCCACGTGTCATCAATTGGCCGATAAAGCAGTAAGTCACCTCTATCTCAATTTAAATGATTACCAGTCATGGTCACACGACATTTTTGAGGGGCTTGAAAACCTCTCACTTATTGCGCTCGATAATATTCACGCAATTTCCGGTGATATGGTGTGGGAAGAAGCACTATTTGACTTGCTAAACAGGGTTGTCGAAACCAAGCGTGCATTGGTTATATGTACTAGCCACCTAGGCCCGTCCAACCCTGCGTTTATACTTCCCGATCTGCGGTCCCGTCTTGCTTGGGGTGTGATATATCATGTAAATCGACTTGATGATGCAGGGCGAGAAGAAGCGGTTCGCCTTCGTGCGGAAGAACGCGGCTTGAAACTTTCTAAACAAGCGCGACAGTTTCTTTTACATCACAGTGAACGCGATTTAAAAAGCTTGATGTCGTTACTGGCACGATTAGATACCCGTTCATTGCAAGAACAAAAGCGGCTTTCAGTTGCTATGGTTAAGCGAGAATTGGATCTCGGTGAACAGTGACTCTTTAAAGGCTATATTACCGACACTTTCATCAACCAACTGAAACGCAACAAACTCGTTCAATAAACAATACCTTACCGATGCCCATTTCTGTCGTTAAATCGTGATGTAGTTTTGAATTCTTCACTAACCGTCATGGTATTATCTTCGTCTACGTCAACTATTGGTTCGGCAGCATCAATAAATACGCTAACACCAGCTACTTGTTCATCTGGGTTCACACTAGATGCAGAGTCACGCCAAGTAATGTTGGTAGGGAGCATGAAAGGAGCAGGCAATGAAGCCTGAATGGTAGGAACGTCCAAATCAGGCAACAACCTACTTGCTACGTAGTCGAGGCGCATGGTGACATTATCATCACTTATGCGATTGCGCTGCGCCCAGGTCGGTACAAAAGTGCCATCATCCAGCGTATCCCGTGTAAATACGCCAACGTCTGCTTCGGCGCTCAAGCGGTAAAGCATCATAAAGCGTTCAAAGAGCATAGCAAGGTCTTCGCGTTCGGTGAAATAAGCATAGAAATCTACCGCACCATCGTCCTCAAACCAATTGGCAACTTGTTGTGCAGTGTAATTACGCTGCGCATTAGATGCTGTAGCGCCGCCGAACCTTACGTCCGCCAGTGCGTGTAGTTGAGAAGAAGTAAGAGGCAGAGCAGACGTCAACCCTGTTGAAATTGGGGAGCGGTCGTCATAAGACGAAAGCGGGCTTGCGCTATCATTTAATTGTTGCCACTCGGTATAGTCAAAAAAGTCGTTGGCGTGCGTGAGTTCATGATACAAAAGGTAGCTCAGCGCCGCCTCAACATCAGCTCCGTTTCTAGGCTGCCGTTGGGCTACATTTGATGTGCTGATAATTGGAAAATAATATTCGCCATTTTTCACGTAGCGCCACGTTGTAGTAAAGTCGAGTTCGTTGCCGAAACCACTCCTATAGTCTGGGCGCGTATTCAACGTATCCCGTTCTTGTGGGGTTCGCCAAAAATTATTCCCGTCCAGATAAATAGCGCCCGTAGCCACCCAATAAAACGAGGGGCGAATATCGTATGAGATAACCACGGCCGTTGTTGCTCGAAAAAGCTTCAGCATATCTTCTTGGGTGGCTGAAGTTTCCAAAAAGTCTTTGAAAGCATCACCCATCCAAGGGTGAGAAACATACGTTCTATCTAAAATATCGTCTATGGTTGGGCTTTCAGTCACCTGTCCGATCAGTGGTAAGCTTGAAAACGAGCAGCTATTTGCCACCTGATTATTGTAAACACACGCTTTTAGCGCGTCGGCGTAGGGGCTGTTCGTGCGATAGGGCATCATGTGGGCGCTAACGGTTTCGGGAAGACCTGTTTCGTCGTCTACAAAAAATCCGTTATTGTTGATATCAATATTTTTTACAAGTACTTGCGCTGTGTCCGTAAGCGCCTCGCCATTAGACAACATAACGGTACTTTCTATTTCTATTACGCTATCGCTATTGACGTTAGGCGCTTGAAAATAAATTGAGTGAGAGTAATCGCCATCATCAAAGGTAAATTGACTCACTGATGGTCCGGACTTCTGACGCCATTCAATGGCAGTGATCGCTAAGTTACCTGCGTTTACTGTATCTACACGCAAGGAAACGCGACCGCCCTCAGAGGCTTCATGCCCGAGGCGTAAAGCTGCCAGTGGTGCGTTATTTTCGGCGACCTGTAGCGTGATACTGTCAGTCAACCGAGAGCCATTTACAAGCTCAGCGTTAACCGTAATGTCGTAACTACCGGCAGAAAGTGCGTCGAAACCAATAGTTTGTGTATGCGCGTTGAGCGGTTGTTGTGAGAGGCCTGTCACTTGCCATTCTATGCTGCTTATCTCTGCACCCGCTGGCGCTGACACAGCAAAATCGACGGAATCACCAGCTTTCGCATTTTCAGCGCCTAAAATGTTTATCGACAAGGGCGCTGTGGGCGTTGAAGGTGGGGCATTATTGTCAGAGCCTGAGCCGCCACAGGCGGTAAGTAACGTTAATGGTACTACACACCACACTAACACTGGTACTTTGCACTTCATTTTAACCCCTCGTAAAATTCAACACTGTAGGCCCCGCACTTGCACATTACTGGGTATTATTTCTGAGTGTTATTTCTGAGCATTATTTCTGAGTGTTATTTCTGAGTATTACTGCGAGCCCTGCTCAAAGCGCGCTTTCTCTTCTTCCATTTCGTCTTTTAGCTTTTTTATACCTAAGCCAAGTTCTCTGCCACGTTTTCTTGCAAATGCGGCACAGCCAACGAACATACCCGTGCACAACAGTATTTCTACCACAGCATACCAACGTTCATCAGGAACGGCATAGGCTACAGTACATCCGTGAATAAGATAAAAAAGAACGACGAAGTTAGCCCACGCATGTGTATATGGCTTACCCTTCAATACGCCCCAATAAGGTAACAATAAAGGCAAAATATAAAATAGGGCAATAAATAGGGGCGAGTACGTATGCATTTTAGTAAACGTAAATTGCCATAATGTTATCCAAACAATAAGCCCAGTGTGACTGATGAGTGCTAGATAGCGAAAAAAACGCGTATCTGATGCCATGTTAATTCTCCGATGAAATTGTGTTTCAAATTGTCTTTAAAATTTCGCTATTAGGTTTTCTGCTCGAGTTTTTTCGCCAGCATGGCCAGACGCTTGCCCTGCGCAAGGCATAATGCCTTTTCATCTGCGCTGAGCCTTTCAGGTGTTTTTTGCCCTGAATGTGCCACATGCGTTGCGCCATAGGGCGAACCGCCCGTTGTTGTGCTGTGCAATTCCGGCTCGCTGTACGGCAAGCCGCAAATCACCATGCCATGATGCATAAGCGGGATCATCATTGAAAGAAGCGTAGATTCCTGGCCGCCATGCATGGATGAAGAAGAAGTAAATACACATGCAGGCTTATTTATAAGCGAACCTTTTAACCATTGACTGCTGGTCGAATCTAAAAAGTGTTTCACTGGCGCAGCCATATTGCCAAAACGTGTAGGACTACCTAACGCCAGGCCACTACACTGTTCAAGTTCTTGAAGCGTGACTTCTGGAACCAAATCTGACGCATTCGCCTCGGTGTCCTCATCCTGTACGTCGTGAATACGCTTCACTGTGCGCACAATAACCGGCATATCCTCAGAAGAAACACCTTGTGCGATGGCATCGGCCAGTCGCTTGGTGCTGCCATGGCGGCTGTAATAAAGAACGAGTATAGGATGCACTATAGTATTTCCAAGACTGATTCGGGTGGACGGCCAATTCGCGCACTATCACCGTTAACAACGATTGGACGTTCTATTAACTTTGGTGTCGATGGCATTGCCTCGAATAACGCATCGTCATTTACTGTGCTGTCACCTAAATTGGCGTCTTTATATTCGTTTTCTTTTGTACGCATCATCTCTCTGACCGATTCAACGTTAAGTTTTTTAAATATATCTTTTAGTTCTTGAACTGAGAGAGGGCGCTTTAAATACTCAACGATAACGGGCGAGATGCCTTGCTCTTGCAAAAGAGAAAGGGTTTGTCTGCTCTTTGAGCAGCGCGGGTTATGGATAATCGTAATGGCCGTCATAGATGCTCCTATTTGAGTGATCCTTTGAATTGGCGCGAACTATTGCGTTTTTGCCGAAGAATATCAAGCAGTTTACCGTTAAGTGGCATAGAGCGTGCAACTTTCTACAAACGGAAATAGGGGGAGGTGAGTTATCAACGCGCGTTGGTTGGTTTAAATTAGAATAGAGATAAAAAACGGAATCTGGCACTATATTTACAGGTAGCGCTATTAAACGAATAAGAACCTAATATGAGTGTATCAGACACCCAATCCACTGTTGCGAAAGCCAAACTCTTCGTCTTTACGTTATTAATAGCGAGTGCAGCTCTCGCCGGTTTATTTACCTATCAATACCTTCAGCACGATTTTGAAACTTTAGATGGAAAAACATACCGCTGGAAAGGGTTAGAAGGGCAGTGGATAGTCGTAAATTATTTCGCCCCATGGTGCGCACCATGCCTTCGTGAAATGCCCGAATTAGCGATTTTCAATTCATCGTTGCCAGAAAAAACGCAACTTTTTGCGATTAATTACGACCCCAAATCTGCAAGCGAACTGGCTGAAATGACAAAGGAGTTTAATATTACCATTCCTGTCATCGTCAGTTCACAAAACACGAAACTGCCGATGAAAAAGCCACCTTACTTGCCAGCCACATTTATCATTGGGCCAGACGGGAAGGTAATTGATACCATTATGGGAGAGTTAACCGCTGATAACTTAAAACAGCGCCTCGAAATACTCAAAGGCGCTAATTAACAAGGGAAAGGCGCTAAAGCCTTTCTAGCCTTTCTTCCTGGTCTCTAAACTGCTTTATTCGTGCCCTTATTCGTTGCTTTTCTAAATGGTCTTCGCCAGCAAAGTTATAGGCATACTGTAACTCATCTACTGCACGGTTATAGGCGCCGTAGAGGGCATAGACTTCAGCTTTGCTCTGATGCATTTGAGAAAAGCGCTTAGACTTCTGATACGCTTCACTCATTAGTTGATGCGCAATTTGATAATCTTTCTTCACAAGTAAAAAGTCTTTAAGCAAGGAAATTGCATCGTCGTACTTTTGTGCACTGATATATGCATTCGCTTGATTAAGTGCCAATACTTGATTTCGAGGGTTATGTGTAACGTGTGGGCTCAGCAATTCGACAGCTTTAAGCGGTTCACCGAGCGAAATATAAATGTCGGTCAAAGCGTCAAGATAGAAAAGGTTATTGCTATCACCTGCAATAAGCTCGTCCATTATATTTTTGGCTTTCTCGGTTTGTTCTTCGCGCATGTAGGCCAGTGCCAGCCCATAAAGTGATGCTTCTTTACTGCGCTGAACGTTTTGTTGCACTGCGGCTTCAAAATATTCAACCGCGTAATCGGCTTTGAATGAATAACGGGCTTTGATACGTGCTTTGGCCAACTCAAATTGCTTATTGATAGGGAGATATCTGCGCGGGTAGTCTCCAGCTCTACTTCTTGCATCAGCAATACGCGTTTCCGTTAATGGGTGCGTAAGAAGGCGCGCAGGTGGTCGTGAGACCATCCGGTACTCTTCGGCCATGGTAGAAAAGAATGACGCGGCAGCAGTAGGGTCAAAGCCTGCTCTAGCTAGCATGGAGATACCAATCCGGTCGGCTTCTTGCTCATTGGTTCGGGTATAATCAATTTGTAGCTGAGCAGATGCTGCAGAGCCGGCCTGCATTGCTGCAATACCTGCTTCTGGATTAGCCATGGCAATAAGCACACCACCAATAAGTGACGCCAACGCCAGCGGTGATGAACGCTGCTGCGCCTGCATCCGCCGGGCAATGTGTCTTTGAGTAACGTGCGAAATTTCGTGCGCTAGCACGGAGGCTAATTCACTTTCATTTTCTGCTCGCCGCATCAACCCGGTATGAACGCCAATGTGTCCGCCAAAAAATGCGAAGGCATTAATCGCATCATTGTTCACCCAAAAAAATTCAAAGGGAAATTTAGCATTGTCGGCATGAACAACTAAACGGTTTCCTAAATCCTGCAAGTATTCGTCCAACACAGGGTCTGATATAACAGGACTTTGTCCGCGCATTTGACGCATAACGGCGTCGCCCACAATCATCTCTTTATCGAGTGATATGGCATCTGAGGCAACAACGCCAATTTCAGGAAGCGCGTTTTTATTGCTGTATTTGGCATCTTGTGCAACAGCCGTTAAGCTCGAAGTGAGCATGAAGGAAAGGGCAAACAAAGATGCTGAAAACTTTTTTCTCATGAACCTACAATCATTGTACACGGTTAATACTGCATAACGCTTAGAGCGCTAAGTTGCTAAACAGTTTCAAATTTTATTTTTTTCTAACATACATTCATCTTGGATAGACATAATGCCGAAGTTGTCTCGCTTATACTATGTTATTTGAAGCAAACTCTGTTTCTTTTAACAATATTTACTTAAAAACAGCTTAATACCCAACATTACATACGATGAAATCATCATACCAGTTTGATTTTCAAAGATTCTTAAGTTCTCCTTATTGCTAACTGCTAGTGCTATCAACTATGATGCGTGTCCTATTCTTAGTAATTTCTGGGCGTTTATATGATTAGCGTTTTTGGTCGTTGGTACCGACGCAAATTTTCCGATCCTGATGCAGCGATGCTGCTTATTCTTATTCTCTTAACTACGGCCGTCTTGCTGTTATGGGGCGGATTAATCATGCCGGTGCTGGTAGCGGCAGTGATTGCCTATTTACTAGATTGGCCGGTTTGCAGACTGGTAAATATTGGCGTGGGAAGAACCGTTGCTTGCGGGATCGTGATGTTAGGTTTTATTACCATCACCATTTTTACGCTTATCGGTTTAGTGCCCATCATATCAAAACAAAGCGTTAATCTTATCCAAGAGACTCCACTTATTTGGCAAAAGGCCCAAGAGTGGATATTAACGCTACCTGAAAAATATCCTGACTATGTGCAGGTATATCAAATACATCAAATGATGGAAGGGCTTAACGAAAAGCTTGTTGAAGTGGGCGAAACCCTTATTTCCGCATCGTTTAGTAACATTGCCAACTTTGCTGCGCTGCTTGTATACATGGTACTCGTGCCTTTAATGGTATTTTTCATGTTGAAAGATAAGCTTTTCTTCTTAGAGAGCATATCTCGTTTGCTACCAAAAGAGCGCCGGCTAATCACCCAAGTTGGTCACGAAATGAACGCGCAAATTGCTAACTATATTCGCGGTAAAGTCATTGAGATCATTATTGTCGGTGCAGTAAGTTGCGTCACGTTTGTGTTGATGGATCTGCGCTATGCAATACTACTTGGTGTGTTGGTTGGCTTTTCTGTACTTATTCCCTACATCGGCGCGGCTGTGGTAACCATCCCCGTGGCGGTGGTAGCGATGTTTCAATGGGGAATATCCCCAGAGTTTTGGTATTTAATGATAGCTTACGGCATTATTCAGGCATTAGACGGCAACCTATTGGTGCCGCTGCTTTTCTCCGAAGCAGTAAGTTTGCATCCCCTTTATATTATTGTCGCGGTATTAGTGTTCGGTGGTTTGTGGGGTTTTTGGGGCGTGTTTTTCGCTATTCCATTGGCCACGCTGGTTAAGGCTGTGATAACGGCTTGGTCGAGTAATCCAGTTGTCATACCTGAACAAGCTGGATAACGTTGTCAAAGTTGCTTCAAATGCCATGAAGATTGTGATGATGACAATGTGATGACAAATAAAAAAGCCTCGGGCGTTTTAAACGCCCGAGGCTTTTTTGAATATCGTGCCAAGTGGTCTTAGCTATTTAAGTAATCTAAAACCACGGTGTGGTGGTCTTTTGTTTTAAATTTATTAAATACGTGTTCCACAACGCCATTTTCATCAATCAAGAATGTTAGACGGTGAATGCCATCATATTCTTTGCCCATGAATTTTTTAGGGCCCCATACGCCAAACGCGTCTGCAACGGCGTGGTCTTCGTCAGAAAGCAGCGTAAAATTCAGGTTTTCTTTCTCGATAAACTTTGGGAGACGTTTAACTGCATCAGGACTAATCCCAAGAACAACCACATTTTTATCTTGGAGTTCTTGGTTTACATCTCGTAAACCCTGTGCCTGAACGGTGCATCCTGGCGTCATGGCTTTAGGGTAAAAATACACTAATACTTTTTTGCCCTTAAAATCGCTAAGGGAAACGGTTTGATCATCTTGGTTCTGCAATGAGAATTGCGGCGCAACATCACCAGCTTGTAACGTTTTCATTGGGATCCTTTTTCTGTTTGTCTACTACTTTGCCCGTCACGTTTAACGAAGCAAACAGGGCCATTAGATCAGTTTCTAAACTGTCCACGTTTTCATCGGAAGGGAGAGAGACCACGAATTTACATCGCATATTGTCCTTACCGGTTACTTTATCCTTAAAAGTGCGCTGCCGAAATGCGCTTATCATGGCGTATCGTTCTGCAAAAAAGCCAGTTACAGACTTAATAAGACCCGCAGCATCTTCACCACTAAATTCAACGTTAAAAAGATGGGCTAAGTTCTGTTTTTCATGGTGACTTGTTCGCTTCATCATCGATAGCAAATTAAGTCGCTGGAACAGAGCTGGAAGAAAACACTCCGCCTTGGTAATTGCGCTTTGTGTCCCTTCAATAATCATGGTCAAAGAGAACTCTTTGCCATATATGGCTTGTCGACTATCAAGAATATTGCACTGCGCTTCTGATACTGTCGTAGCAATTTCACTTAATATGCCCGTATTGTCTGTACCCAGAATGGTGACGATAAGTTGGTGTTTCGACATCTACTTCACTTCAATGGTAACAATGACGGGATGTTAGCACAGAGTTTTTTTAGAAGTCAGTGCATTTTTGTTGCCTTTGAATAAGATATTGTCAAATTCTTGTCATTTTACATGCGCTATTACTTGTGTTTAAGCACTGACATATTTACCATGTGCGCTCACATTTTGCGGAGAGATTATGTTTACTGGTAGTTACGTAGCACTCGTCACGCCGATGCTCGAAAACGGCGACATTGATTACAAGTCTTTAGAGAAACTTGTGAAGTTTCATGTAGAGCAGGGTACTCACGGTATAGTGTCAGTTGGTACTACTGGTGAGTCGGCAACGTTACCTTTTGATGAGCATATAAATGTAGTCAAGGAAACCGTTGCTATTGCGTCAGGTGCAATACCTGTTATCGCTGGTAGCGGTGCAAACTCTACTGCAGAAGCAATATTCCTCACGGAACAGCTTGGTTCAACAGGTATTGACGGCTTTTTAAGCGTGGTACCTTATTACAACAAGCCTCAGCAGGCCGGTATGGTTGCTCACTTCAATGCGATTGCAGACGCCAGTGATTTACCCGTTATTTTGTACAATGTGCCCGGCCGCACAGTAGCAGATATGTTGCCTGAAACCGTTGCCACATTATCTGCGCATTCGAATATTGTTGGCTTGAAAGACGCAACTGGCAGTATTGAACGTCTTAAAGCAACGCAGCCTCTTGTACCGGATAATTTTGTGTTGTTAAGCGGCGACGACGGCACCAGCTGCGAATTTATGCGTGAAGGTGGTCACGGCGTTATATCAGTGACGGCGAATATTGTACCCAAGGCCATTGCGCAAATGTGTGAAGCAGCGCTTGCTAAAGATTTTGACAAGTGTCGCGACATTGATGAAACAATCAAGTTGCTACACAGCGAACTATTTATAGAGCCAAATCCAGTAATGCCTAAGTGGGCGTTATATAAAATGGGCATGATGGAAAGTGCTGTTATGCGCTTACCAATGGTTTTACCGGAACTATCAAGCCAAAAACGTATCGAAGAACTACTAAAAAAATACGCATTGATTTCTGGTTAATAAGGAACACAGATGAAAAGAACGCTGGCTATAGCAAGTTCAGTAGCGATGGTTGCACTTGCAGGTTGTTCAAGCCAAATAGATAGAAAGACCGCGTCGGGCAGCTACGAATATTTAAAAACGAAAGAAGAGAAGTCGTTAGAAGTACCTTCTGATCTAGAAAAGCCTACATTCTCACGGGAATTCGAAGTACCTGCATTAGGCGAGAACGCTGATGCTGATTTTGTTGGGAAGTCACTGATGGTACGCTCGCCAGCTTTAGTTTTGCCCCTTGTGACTGGCTCACATGTTGAAGAAGGTAAAAGTTCAGCCACGATTTGGTTTGACCAAGTCGATGACAGTCAGCCGTTAAGCCAAGCTATTTGGAATTCGCTATTAAGCTTCTTGGATGAGCAGGGTATTGGTGTTGATAAATTCAGCCCTGAAGAAAAAGTGCTGGTTACTGACTGGATAGTGATTAAAAAAGAAATCGATGGGCCCTGGTACAGTTTCACTGATGAAGAAAGTGAAATAGGTGAGCGTTTCGAGTTTAAACTAGACGTCAAACCACATGGACGAAGTGCTGCGCTTACGGTAGATCTTAAAGATTACATGCAAACCTTGAATGGCGACGTCATTGCTGAAGTATCCTCTATGGAAGAGCGACGAGAAGAAGTCGAGGTGCTTAATCAAGTGATTGGTCATTACGAGTACCAAATTCAATTGGCTGAAACTCGACGCATTGCGCGTATACGTCAAGGTATTCAAACCGAGATGGGCTTCAATGACGACGGCGACGCCACTTACATTGTTGAAGCGCAATATGACGTAGCGTGGCCTAGAATGTTGCTTGTGCTGCGCAAACTTGGTTTTGATGTAAAAGATTTAGATAAATCTAACGGCCTGCTCTTTGTCACCTATAATGGAGATCAAGGTAGCTGGTGGGATGGTTTATTCTCAGGCGATGATCAACTCCTTAAGAAGGGCGATTATCGTTTGAAAGTTGCAAAAGCGGGTGCAAATCGCACATCAGTGACTTTCATGAATAATGAAAGCGTGCCGTTTGAAGCAAATCAGGTTTCCGACCTTTACAGCGCCTTTGCTGAGGTCATGTCAGAAGATAATCTTGATATATAACTGAGACTGAGAATGGAAAAACGCGACGAGCTTTACCGCGGTAAAGCAAAAACTGTTTATTACACTGATGATAGCGATAAATTGATCCTTCACTTTAGAAACGACACTTCGGCGTTTGACGGTGAAAAAATTGAGCAGTTAGATCGCAAGGGTGAAGTGAATAATAAGTTTAATCACTTTATTATGACGAAGCTTGAAGAGGCTGGTATTGCAACGCAAGTTGAAGCACTGGTGTCTGATACTGAGTCTTTAGTTAAAAAGCTCGACATGATCCCCGTTGAGTGTGTGGTGAGAAACTTGTCTGCAGGTTCATTGGTTCGCCGACTAGGTGTTGAGGAAGGCAAAGAACTGAATCCACCTATTTTCGAGTTTTTCCTTAAAAACGATGCGCTGCACGACCCTATGGTTAATGATTACCATATTTTATCGTTTGGCTGGGCCACAGAGTCTCAAATTGCTGAGATGAAAGCATTAACGTTCAAAGTGAACAGCGTGCTAAAAGCGCTGTTTGATGAAGCGGGTATGTTACTTGTGGACTACAAACTAGAGTTTGGCGTTGATAAAGATGGCAACATCGTTTTAGGTGATGAATTTACGCCAGATGGTTGTCGACTGTGGGATAAAGATACCCGTAAGAAGATGGACAAAGACAGATTCAGACAAGGCTTAGGGTCTGTTGTTGAGACCTACATAGAAGTGGCAGAACGTTTAGGCTTATCGCTATAACTGGAACCACTTCTTCAGTTAATTTTCAAAAAGAGGACCAAAAGGTCCTCTTTTTTATTCCGGATTTGCGAATAAGTTATACCCGTCCGCATAGGTCATTACGCACTCAGCGAGAGTTAAAATGTTCGTAATCGCTGCGTGTTACCGCAGGTACAATGGTTCTATATCGTGGTGGCACAACAAAGAGTACGGACATAACGATTTAGCATCTCCCTAGTAATTTGAAGGCACACAGACGTGACGTTAAACAACCTGCTTCCATCGCTATATCTAAATAAGCTATTGTAGATAAAGAAAAATGAGAGCGTATTAAGGAATGAATCTGTGTTTAAGACTTTTTCATTAGTAACTTTGGCTATGGTTGCATTTGCGGCCAATTCACTGTTGTGTCGAATGGCACTTGCCAATACGTCGATAGACCCTGCCAGCTTTACTATATTGCGTTTAATGAGCGGTGCCATAGCTTTAGTCGTTCTCTCGTTAATATCACAAAGCCGAAAGAGCAACGTTGAGACACCAATAAAATTTTGGCATGACCTAAACAGCAATGCTAGTGTGCTTGGTGGTGTCTCCCTGTTTGTTTATGCAATATGTTTCTCATACGCATATATTTCTATGTCAACCGGCACTGGGGCCTTGTTACTGTTCGGTGCTGTCCAGCTAACGATGATATCAGTGGGCCTGTTCAAGGGAGAACGATTTGAGAAGCTGCAGTGGCTTGGTTTTGTGTTAGCGTTTGCGGGGTTGATCATCCTACTTCTTCCGGGAGCTTCGGCGCCATCTTTAATGTCAGGTATTATAATGACGACCGCAGGTGTTGCGTGGGGAGTATATTCTCTGTTAGGTAAAAGAAGTGCGTCTGCACTAATGTCTACGTCGGGCAACTTTATTTATGCTGCTTTGTTTTGTATTCCTATACTGGTTGTTTCGTACCTAAATTTGGGTGGGTTTACGCAAGATAAAGTCGGAATTTATTATGCGCTTACTTCGGGCATTTTTGCATCAGGGTGCGGCTATGCAATTTGGTATAGCGCTTTGCCGCTCGTTAAATCGACAACCGCGGCCACGGTGCAGTTGAGTGTTCCCGTACTCGCTTCGATTATGGGATGGATAGTCTTAGGCGAGGCGTTGACAATGCAAATATTGATCGCTTCTATCATTACGCTAGGCGGCATTTCGCTCGTAATTAGAAAATAGTGATAACACGTCTCGCTATCATTAGGCGTTTAACATTTCCTTTTTCTGGTTGTATATTAAAAAGCCATTATACTAATGGGCAATACTTGAAGCGTTTTTGAGTGATACTCTAGTGAATACGATTTTTCTTAATAAACGTGAAAAATTTAATTGTTCAAATTCTGATATATAAGTACTTTTCTGTTCCGGCGTTTAAGAGTATCGAATAGAGAATACTCTCCGACATGAACATAGGATAATACCCATGGGTATAAACGCTAAACATTGACGGCGGGCGTTCCCTTTGCGAAGGAGTAAGTTTTGCAATTACCCCCACCCATTTTAAACGATGATGAAAGAGTTAAAGCGGTAGAACGACTGGGGTTACTCGACACCCTGCCGGAAGAACGCTTTGATCGATTAACCCGATTAGCGTCAAGCATCTTTGGATGTCATTTCGCGACAATTACCTTTATTGACGCCGAAAGGCAGTGGATTAAGTCTTCAGTTAATCTTGACTTGGGTGAAAGCGCCCGTGAACTTTCATTTTGCGCTCACACTATCGCACAAAATGAAGTGCTGGTCGTTACTGATACCTGCAATGACAAACGTTTTAGAAATCACCCTTACGTAACTGGCTGCCCACATATTCGTTTTTATGCTGGGGTCCAACTCATGGCAGAAGGCCAACCCGTTGGAGCATTGTGTGTTTTTGATACCGAAGCAAAACAGTTTGATGAAACAAGCATTGAACAATTAGGCAATTTAGGCAAACTCGTCGAATCAGAGCTTCAGCGGCAACAGGTTACTGAATTGTCTAATCAGTTGGAAGAGTATCAGCGTCGTCTTGCTCGCACGCAAAAAATAACGCGTGTAAGAAGTGCCATACTCGAAAAAGTAGTTAATGCAGTGTCTTTACAAGTTGTGCTCAACGACATTGTGTATGCCATTGAAACTGAATTTTCAGAACAGATATGCAGTATATTATTGTTAGAGGATGGCAAGCTTAAAAAAGGGGCTGCGCCGTCACTGCCTGATTTTTATAACGAAGCTATTAATGGCGTTGAGATAGGTGTTGGTGTTGGTTCCTGTGGAAATGCCGCAGCAACCAACACACTGACTATTGTAGAAGATATCAGCACGCATCCCTTTTGGGCTGCATGGAAGGGTCTGGCAGAAAAAGCTGGTGTAGGCTCATGTTGGTCACAACCCATTCAAGACTCTAAAGGTCAAGTTATCGGAACGTTCGCTATCTATCATAAAGAAAAAGCCGTTCCGTCGTCCGAAGAGATCATTTTAATTGGGCAGTTTGCACATATCGCAAGTATTGCTGTGGAAAGAGAGTTGGCCAAAGCGCTTATCTGGAAGCAGGCTAATTTCGATGTGTTAACTGGCCTACCTAATCGTAATTTAATGCTAGATCACCTGCAACTTGCCATGGTTTCGGCTGACCGTGATGAAGAGAAAGTCGCAGTAATTTTTCTAGATTTGGACAACTTTAAAGATATTAATGACGCACTTGGTCACGATCTTGGTGATAAATTACTGGTCGAGTGCGCAGAACGTATAAAAAAGGCGTTGCGAGCAAAAGATACTGTATCTCGGCTAGGTGGCGATGAGTTCATTATTATACTCAACGGTATTTCTGGATTGAGCTCCGTCGAAGCTGTCGTTCAAAAGATACTGGATGCTATTGCCAAACCATATATGTTGGACCTTCAAAGAGTTCACTCTAGCGCAAGTTTAGGAATTACTATCTATCCTGATGATGGTCGTGATGTAACTAACCTATTGAAGAATGCTGATCAGGCAATGTATGGCGCCAAGGGTAAAGGAAAAAATAGTTATCAGTATTACACTCATGAAATGCAGACGGCGGCTATTAAAAGGATCACCTTACTCAATGACCTGCGTTACGCCGTAAAGAACAAGGAGTTGTTTATTGAGTATCAACCTATCTGTAACTTTGACAGTAAAAAGGTTGTGAAAGCTGAGGCATTGCTAAGATGGCAGCATCCAGAAAAAGGCAGGATCCCGCCAGACGAATTCATTCCACTTGCCGAAGAGTCGGGACTTATTATTGAAATTAGTAATTGGGTTTTCGATGAAGTGTGCAGGAATATCAAGCATTGGAAGTCGCGCTTTTGTAGCGAACTACAAATAAGTATTAATACATCACCGAGCCAATATTTTAACGCAGAGTCGAATATCACTGAGTGGCTGAATTTACTGTTGGATAGAGGCATATCAGCGCGCTCCATTCTTTTAGAGGTTACGGAAAACTTGCTAATGGAAGCGAATGATATGGTGTCTAAAAAGCTGTTTGAATTTAGGCAGGCTGGTGTCGATATCGCACTTGATGACTTTGGTACAGGCTTCTCGTCTATTTCCTATCTTAAGAAATTCCCTACCGATTACATCAAAATAGACAAAAGCTTTGTAAAGTCTATGACGGACGTGAGCAACGATAAAGTACTGTGCGAGGCCATCATCGTGCTAGCTAAAAAGCTTGGAATTAGTGTGGTTGCAGAAGGTGTGGAAACACAGGAGCAGTATGACATCTTAAAGCGTATGGGGTGTGATTACGCGCAAGGTTATCTGATTGCTCGACCACTATCCGAGGCGGATTTCGAGTCTTTTCTTATAGCACATTAGCGCAACAGGCGTTGCGCTAGTCATAAACTTGCCAGAGCGTTTAAGAGAGCGTTGCAAGCGATTGACCCGAATATGTTTCAAGCGCTTCTGTTCGGTTTTCTTTTATCTTATTCGCCCAATTAGGGTCTTGAAGCAGCGCTCTACCCACAGCAACTAAATCAAATTCCTCAGCGTTTAGACGTTCAAGCAGATCGTCAACGGAACGAGTATCTGAGCCTTGACCTTTGAAGGCACCGAAGAAATCATCATTCAGTCCCACCGATCCAACGGTTATCGTAGGTTTTCCAGTTAGCTTTTTCGTCCAACCCGCAAGATTTAACTCGCTACCTTCAAATTCATTTTCCCAATAGCGTCGCTGAGAACAATGGAATATATCGACGCCAGCCTCACTCAATGGAGTCAAAAATTTTTCTAATTCTTGGGGTGATTGTGCTAGACGCGCGGTGTAGTCTTGTTGTTTCCATTGTGAATAACGAAGTACGATAGGGAAGTCGGGCGAAGTTGCGCTTCGAATAGCTTTGATAATCTCAACAGCAAAACGGCCACGGTTTTCCATGCTGCCACCCCAACTGTCAGTGCGTTGGTTCGTGCCTTCCCAGAAAAATTGGTCAACAAGATAACCATGAGCACCGTGTATTTCTATTCCGTCCATGCCAATGGCTTTTGCGTCGGAAGCAGCCTGAGCGAATGCTGCAATTACAGATTCAATATGCTCAACAGTCATAGGCTCGGCGCCTTGCTTACCTGGCTTGAAGAGACCAGAAGGCCCTGCACTTGGAAGTTCAGGGTAGGGCGCTTTTTCTGCAACACGAGCCATACCAACATGCCACAATTGAGGCATTATTTTTCCACCCGCGCTATGCACTTCATCAACTACATGTTTCCAACCTGTCAGCGCTTCTTCTCCATGAAATTGAGGGATGTTTTTATCCATCGTTGCGACTTTATCGTTAACCGTTGTTCCTTCAGTAATAATAAGGCCTGTTCCACCTTGTGCCCGACGTTTGTAGTACGCTGCAACGTCAGCCGTTGGAATGCCGTTGGGAGAAAATTGACGCGTCATCGGCGCCATTACAATACGATTAGTTAGTGAAAGATTACCTTGTGAATAAGGTTTAAACAGTGCGTTAGCTGCCATTATCTATTCCTGATTATTATTTCGTTTTTAAGATTTTATAAAGTCCCATAGGGGCTTTTAGGTCTTAGCATTGACAACATTGGTTTGACGGTGAAAGCATTTTATTTGTAGCAGACTTATTGCTTCATCGCATGTTGTGCTCAAAGTATTAAAGCAAATTCGAGAAACTAAAAAGAGCTTTGATAGCAGTCGATATTACTTGGGAGGAGGGCTAAGTCAATTTTCTAATGTTGATAGTAAATAATAAGTAAAAATGAACTATCGGGCGCACGATGCGGCGCCCTTGCTAAAACATCATCAATGTTAATCTAAGATTTCAACTATTTCTCTTGTGGCTTGAATAAGTCTTACCACTTTGTTTTCAATACGAACGGTAATTAAGCCGTCGTTATCTAATGGCACAACAACGCGAGCATGGCCGTAAATATCACGGTCTAGACGTTTGCCAACATCTAACTTTTTTTCCCAACCTGGGGGGAGTTCTCCTGTCCGCTCATATTTTTTTTCTATACCTGGTGGTAGTGAGTTACCCTCATGCGGGTTGGTTGGATTAGCGGTAGCGGGTAAGCTATTTAACGATATAGCGGCTGCAATACCTAGAATGGGTAAAATTTTCATTGTTCACCTCTCAAGTTACTTAAAAGCCCTGCATCTTCAACTTAGTCAATCATGTTACTCATGGATCCTAGAGCAGCGACGCTTTCGGTTCGAGCGCATTTAGGCCCGGTATTTAAAACAATTTTTAATTAATGTTGAAAATTAAAAATACTGATGTGGAAGAAGTAATGCGAAACCTGTACCAAAACGAAATTTTTGGCCTAAAGATCTAAAGTTATAATGATTGTCATGTTAACGTTGACATTGCTTGGGTCGCATATGTTTACCGAACGCCAAGCTTTGAGTAATAGCAAAGGACGGTCAAGTTTAGAAATAATGTCGAGGAGTGATTATGAGTGATATTGAGTTTACGCGAGAGGAAAAAGAAGCATTAGTCGCCAAGTTGCAACGATATTTTGATAGTGAATTGGGGGTGGATCTCGGTCAATTTGATGGCGAATTTCTTCTTGATTTCATTGGTAAAGAAATAGGTGCATCGTTTTACAACAAAGGGGTCTTTGATGCGAGAGCCGTTGTAGCTACTCGTCTACAGATGATTGATGAAGAATTGTATGCGATTGAAAAGGTACAGTAGTAAAGAAGAACAAAGCCTGCCTAGAGCAGACCTTGCTATCAATGATTGACTAGTGCTAGTCATAAAAAAGTCAGAACTATAGCTCCTGATTCGTAGGCCTGATAATCATTTCGTTTATATCAACATCACCAGGTTGTTCAATTGCAAAGGTCACCGCGCGGGCAATAGCATCTGCATCTATGGCATCGTCATACATATCGTCCGCCATTTGCTTGGAATCTTTGTGAGAGATATGGTCAGTCAGTTCAGTAGCGACGGCGCCTGGCGAGATATTCGTTGAGCGAATCTGGCCGTTAGATTCTTTTCTAATACCTTCACTAATCGCTTTTACTGCAAACTTCGTAGCACAATAAACAGTAGCACCGGGAAACACCACATGGCCCGCAACCGATGATAGGTTGATGATGTGGCCACTTTTTTGTTCACGCATTGGTTTTAGCACTGCAGCAACGCCGTACATAACGCCTTTGATGTTTACGTCTATCATTTGCTCCCATTCTTCCACTTTCAATTCATCCAGTGGTGCAAGAGGCATGAGACCTGCGTTATTCACTAAGACATCAATTCGTCCGTAAGCTTCAATTGCTGCATCTGCGAGTGCTTGTACCTCTTCCTTTTTCGTGACATCTACGGTCTTGTAAGTTGCTACGCCACCAGATGACTCAATATCGTCAACGAGTTTTCTAAGACGCTCCTCACGACGGGCACCAAGGACCAATTTGGCGCCTTTGCCTGCAAGCATTTTCGCAGTAGCCTCTCCAAGCCCGCTGCTCGCGCCAGTAATAATGACAACTTTTCCAGATACTTCACTCATAACATTTTCCTTACGTTTGATTAGTGACAGTTCCTACGTACAGATGTTGAAGTGGATTACTTTCATTAGAAATTGATAGCGGGAAAGTGGGAGCGCTACTGCTTAAGTAAAAGGGAAGAAGACCAGTAAAAAGAGACATTTAAAGCTGGAGTCGCTAATTCATAATCGTTGTGCGCGATAACGGTAAATAAAGCTGCTTTAGAGAACGCCAAAAAGCGAGATGCTCTTTGTTTACGAAATTAGGGCCCAGAGATTAGAGACCTAGAGAGGAACTTTAATGGTTAAAGGGCATTTGGCAACGCAGCAGCAGGGAAGAATTTCGTCGTCATCGATGAAAGCAAGGGGGTCGGTAGTATACTCAACTTCGCCTTCTATAAGCTTACTTCGGCACGCACCACAAAACCCTTCACGACAGTGATAGTGAATATGAACGTCCGCTGCCTCAAGGGCGCTTAGAATGGTTTTATCAGAAGGGGCATGAATCGCGCCCACATCGACCACGTCGATGCGGACGAATTTTTCATTACTACTCATCAAGCTGTAATTTTACAGCTCAAAATCGGCAAAGTCGTCTTCGCTTACCGCTGAGTCAATCTGACCAACAAGGTAAGAGCTAATTTCAGATTCTTGAGGAGCAACTTGAACGTTGTCTGAATTCAGGTAGTTATTCATCCAAGGTAGCGGATTACTGCTGATATCAAACGGCGCATCTAGGCCTATAGCAGACATGCGCTGGTTTGCGATGTATTCAACATACTGGCAAAGGATCTCTTTGTTAAGTCCAATCATTGAACCGTTCTGAAACAGGTAATCTGCCCATTGCTTCTCTTGCTCAACGGCATTCATGAAAATAGCACGAGCTTCGTCTTTACACTCTTCTGCAATTTGTGCCATTTCTGGGTCGTCTTTACTCTTAGCCCAAAGATTAAGAATATGCTGTGTTGATGAGAGATGAAGGTTTTCATCACGGGCTATCAAACGAATGATCTTTGAATTACCTTCCATCAACTTACGTTCAGCAAATGCAAAGGTACAAGCAAAGGACACATAGAAACGGATAGCCTCAAGTGCGTTTACCGAGTTCATACATAGAAACAGCTTCTTTTTGAGCTCGTACATGTTAACCGTGTAGGCAGTACCGTTAACGGTATGAATGCCTTCACCCTGCGTTTGCCATAGCTGAGTGGCAAAAATGAGGTCGTCGTAGTACTTAGAGATATCAGCAGCGCGGCGCTTAATTTCGTCATTCACTACGATATCTTCAAAAATTTCACTCGGGTCTGAAAACAAGTTCCGAAGAATATGCGTGTATGAACGAGAGTGGATCGTTTCAAAGAAAGACCATGTTTCAACCCAGGTTTCTAGCTCAGGTAGCGAGATAATGGGCAAAAATGCAATGTTTGGACTGCGGCCTTGTACCGAATCCAGAAGAGTCTGATACTTAAGGTTTGATATAAAGATATGTTTTTCTGGATCGGTTAATTTCTGAAAATCAACGCGGTCACGAGAAACATCAACTTCTTCAGGACGCCAAAAAAAGCTAATTTGTTTCTCAATAAGCTTTTCGAAAATGGCATGTTTTTGTTGATCGTAACGTGCAACGTTTACGGGGTTGCCGAAAAACATCGGTTCGATCAATGGATTAGTACTTTGCTGATTAAACGTAGTGTATTTCATGATAGCCTAACTAAAAACTTAATGATTAACGCGTATTATTGTTTGTGTTCTTGCTGCGAAACGTTAAGGGCAAGTGCGGTAATATCCTTTTATACACTTGCCACTTAAACAGGTGAGCGCGTATTAAATTTTACACGCGCCGCCTGCACAATCATCATCTTCCTCTACAACCACCTCTTCTTGGCGTGGCATAGGCTCGCTTGCTTTTGCGTCTAGCGCTGAGGTGTCTGATGCACCATCGCGAGTATTGTGATAATAAAGTGTCTTAACACCAAGCTTGTAAGTGGTAAGAAGGTCTTTGAGCAGAAGCTTCATTGGTACCTTATTACCTTCATAACGGCTTGGGTCATAGTTTGTATTTGCTGAGATAGTTTGGTCAATAAACTTCTGCATGATACCAACAAGTTGTAGGTAACCATCGTTCGAAGGAATATCCCAAAGTAGCTCATATTGATCTCTTAAAGTTTCGTACTCAGGTACTACTTGCTTAAGCACACCATCTTTACTCGACTTGATACTGATGAATCCACGTGGTGGCTCAATACCGTTCGTCGCGTTAGAAATCTGTGAAGATGTCTCTGATGGCATCAATGCTGACAGCGTAGAATTACGCAAGCCGTGAGTTTTAATTTCTTCACGAAGCGCATCCCAGTCGTAATGAAGCGGTTCATTACACACACTATCAAGATCTTTCTTGTAGCTGTCGATTGGCAAAATACCTTGCGAATACGTTGTCTCATTAAACTTAGGACACGCACCTCTCTCTTTCGCAAGATTGTTCGACGCTTTTAATAAGTAGTACTGCATTGCTTCAAATGTACGGTGAACCAGACCATTCGCACTGTGATCTGAATATTTAACGCCGTTTTTAGCAAGGTAGTAAGCAAAGTTGATAACACCGACACCTAATGTGCGACGCCCCATAGTAGCATTGTATGCCGCCGGAACAGGATAGTCTTGATAGTCGAGAAGGTTATCAAGTGCACGTACAGCAAGATCGGCAAGTTCTTCGAACTCATCTAGTGACTTAATTGCGCCAAGGTTGAATGCAGATAGCGTACACAATGCAATTTCGCCGTTTTCATCATTAACGTGCTGCAACGGCTTAGTAGGAAGCGCAATTTCAAGACAAAGGTTGCTTTGACGTACTGGCGCCACTTCTGGGTTGAATGGGCTATGCGTATTACAGTGGTCAACGTTTTGAAGATAAATACGACCTGTGCTGGCACGCTCTTGCATGAACAGGCTGAACAGTTCCATAGCTTTAATTTGCTTCTTACGGATGCTATCGTCGTTTTCATATTTAACGTAAAGCTCTTCGAATTTCTGTTGGTCGGCAAAGAATGCATCATAAAGACCAGGTACATCAGACGGGCTAAACAATGAAATGTAGCCGTCTTTCATCATACGTTGGTACATCAGTTTATTGAACTGAACGCCATAGTCTAAGTGACGTACACGGTTTTCTTCTACACCACGGTTGTTTTTAAGAACCAATAAAGATTCGACTTCCATATGCCAAATCGGGTAGAAGAGTGTTGCTGCACCACCACGAACACCGCCTTGTGAACAGCTTTTAACGGCAGTCTGGAAGTATTTGTAAAACGGGATACAGCCAGTATGGAATGCTTCACCACCGCGGATAGGGCTACCAAGTGCACGAATGCGACCTGCATTTACGCCGATACCAGCACGCTGGCTTACGTATTTAACAATAGCGCTTGCCGTTGCGTTAATTGAGTCTAGGCTATCGCCCGTCTCGATAAGTACGCATGAACTAAACTGACGTGTTGGCGTGCGCACACCGGCCATGATAGGCGTAGGTAGAGACAGTTTGAATGTTGAAGCAGCATCATAGAAGCGACGGATATAATCCATACGCGTGTTTTTGTCATAATTCGCGAAAAGGCATGCCGCCACTAAGATATACAAAAACTGTGCGCTTTCGTAAATTTCGCCAGTAACACGGTTTTGTACTAAGTACTTACCTTCAAGCTGCTTTACCGCCGCATAGCTAAAGTTCATATCGCGCCAATGGTCGATGTACGAATCCATTTCTGCAAATTCTTCAGCCGTGTAGTCTTCAAGCAAGTGCTTGTCGTACTTGCCCATGTCTACCATTTTACCTACATGCGTAAGCAGCGAAGGTGGTTCAAACTGGCCATATGCCTTTTTGCGAAGATGAAAAATGGCTAGGCGCGCAGCGAGGTATTGATAATCCGGCGCGTCAGTTGAGATCAGGTCCGCCGCTGATTTGATCAGGGTTTCGTGGATCTCGCTGGTATTAATACCGTCATAAAACTGGATCTGTGCTTTTATTTCAACTTGTGAAACTGAAACGTTATTGAGGCCTTTGGCTGCCCAAGTAACGACTTTATGAATTTTTTCTAAGTCGATGGTTTCTTTTTCACCGTTGCGTTTGGTAACAAATAAGTTGTTGTTCATGTTACTGGCCGTTTTTCTGTTAGCGCTTGATGCGGGGCTATGTGTTGCCCATTTTAATTTTAATTATTGTATGAATTACTGCTATTTACATTGACTCACGCCAAATAACAGCCCACACAAAAGCGGCCTAGACCAAAACCTCTAAAGTTTGAAGTAAAGACTGCTTGTTAAATTCGTTTACTGCTTTTTTCCAGCGAGCTTGTTGTCGCAACAGTCAGATGAGTTCGTTCACCTACTTGTAAAGCTGCGATCTGGCGATCCCAAAAATGGGCTGGGATCGCTTGCTGAATCAAACACAAGATAGTGAGGTTTTAACCGTAATGCAACCCAATATCTGGTGGTATTTCAAGCACTCAAACTGGCATGGAATTTATGTTAGTAACAACTAACTTTTTAGGGTTCTACAAGCATTAAATAACGGGATTGCAAGCATTTTAATTAGATTCTTTAATGTAAAAATTAATTTATTCTTAAGATTCAATTTTTATAAAAACACGATATATGGTGTTTAAAATATCGACGCAACCCAAGATATAGTGTTAATTTAATTTTGCGCCACTGTATAAAGTAAGTAGTTTACGTCTACATTATTAGACGAAAGATAAAAACCTTGAGAGATAGGGTCCATGTGAAGCCCTGTCATGTCACGGGGGAGTAAACCTGCTTGATCGGTCATCGCCATGAGCTCTGAAGGTTTTATAAACTTACTGTGATCGTGCGTACCTTTTGGCACGAGTTTAAGAACATACTCAGCGCCAACGATACCCATCAGATAGGATTTTATATTTCTGTTTAACGTCGAGAAAAAAACATGGCCACCAGGTTTGACTAACTTTGCGCAGGCCATGACAACAGATGCGGGGTCAGGCACGTGTTCTAGCATTTCCATACAAGTTACGACATCGAACGCGCCAGCATTATCTTGAGCAAAGTCTTCAGCGGTTGAACAAACGTAGTCTACTTTTACTCCAGACTCCAAGCCATGTAATTTAGCAACTTCTAATGACGCTTCTGCCATATCTAAACCGGTGACAGTTGCGCCAGCACGCGCCATAGATTCGGCTAAAATACCGCCTCCACAGCCAATATCGATAACTTTTTTGTCAAAGAGTCCTTCACTGTGCTGATTAATGAAATCTAAGCGCAGGGGGTTAATCAAGTGGAGAGGTTTAAATTCACCTTCAGGATCCCACCAGCGAGAGGCGAGTTCAGAAAATTTATTGATTTCTTGTTGATCTACATTCGTCATGAGTAAAACGATCCTTAAACTATCTCTTTTTAAGATATCGCAAATCAGGCGCGTGTTTCACTGTTTTTAAATAGATTTAGTGTTTTTATATCAATGGGTGAGTGAAAAATAATCGCTTGTCTTTTTGTTGCCCAATAAGCGTAATTAACCGCTACATAAATCTGTCATCAAGTGGTACACTCAAGCAACGATTATGACCCACATAATAACAAGAGTGCGCGCCCAGTCTTGCTTTCACAATGATGTGATGCAAGGCGCTGGATAACGCAGAACAAACCAAAATAAAGGGATTAAGCAGTTTATGTCTGATAACGCTAAAGAAATCCTCCCCGTTAATATTGAGGAAGAGTTAAAGAACTCATACCTTGATTACGCGATGAGCGTTATTGTCGGGCGAGCCTTGCCTGATGTAAGAGATGGCTTGAAGCCAGTGCACCGTCGCGTGCTGTTCGCAATGAACGAACTGAAAAATGACTTTAACAAGCCATACAAAAAATCTGCCCGTGTGGTAGGTGACGTAATAGGTAAATATCACCCTCATGGTGATTCCGCAGTTTACGATACCATTGTTCGTATGGCGCAGCCTTTCTCTCTCCGTTATATGTTGGTAGACGGGCAGGGTAACTTTGGCTCGGTTGACGGCGACTCAGCCGCTGCCATGCGTTATACAGAGGTTCGTATGGCAAAAATTGCCCACGAACTTCTTGCTGATTTGGATAAAGAAACCGTAGATTTTGTACCCAACTATGACGGTACAGAATTTATTCCTGAAGTATTGCCTACAAAAGTACCTAACCTCCTTATAAACGGTTCTTCGGGTATCGCGGTAGGCATGGCGACGAATATTCCGCCGCATAACCTTACTGAAGTTGTTAACGGCTGTATTGCATTGATCCAAGACCCATCAATTACGATTGATGATCTAATGACTTACATACCGGGTCCTGACTTCCCAACAGCGGCGATGATCAGTGGTCGTAAAGGTATTGAAGATGCCTACCGTACCGGTCGTGGCAAAATATATCTTCGCGCTAAAGCAGACATTGAAACTGACGCTAACGGCAAAGAAACCATTATCGTTAACGAAATACCTTATCAAGTAAATAAAGCACGCCTTATTGAAAAGATTGCCGAGCTTGTAAAGGAAAAACGTATCGAAGGCGTTTCAGCGCTGCGCGATGAGTCTGATAAAGACGGTATGCGTATTGTTGTTGAAGTTAAACGCAACGAATCTGCAGAAGTGCTGCTCAACCATTTATATGCCAACACCCAGCTTCAAACGGTCTTTGGTATTAACATGGTTGCGCTGGACAATGGCCAGCCTAAGGTATTCAACCTAAAAGAAACCTTAGAGTGTTTTATCCTTCACCGCCGTGAAGTGGTAACACGCCGTACTGTCTTTGAATTACGCAAAGCCCGTGACCGTGCTCACATCCTTGAAGGTTTAGCTATCGCTCTTGCCAACATCGACCCTATTATTGAGTTGATTAAAGCGTCGCAAAGCCCTGCAGATGCGAAGAAATCGCTTGTTGCACAAGGTTGGGACCTAGGTGACGTGGCCCAAATGCTAGAACGCGCTGGTGATGATGCTGCTCGTCCAGATTGGCTAATGCCGGAATTTGGTATTCGTGATGACAAATATTATCTGACTGAACAGCAGGCCCAAGCGATCCTTGACCTGCGTCTTCACAAGTTAACAGGTCTAGAGCATGAGAAGATCCTCGAAGAATACAAACAGCTTCTAGAGCTTATCGCTGAACTACTTCACATTTTAAATAGCCCTGAGCGTTTGATGGAAGTCATTCAAGAAGAACTTGAAAAGATCCGTGACGAGTTCGGCGACGAGCGTCGTACCGAAATTACCGCTGCAAGCCACGATATTGATATTGAAGATTTAATCGAGCAGGAAGATGTTGTTGTGACCCTTTCTCGCGAGGGGTATGTGAAGTATCAAAAGCTCACGGATTACGAAGCACAGCGTCGAGGCGGTCGTGGTAAGTCTGCCACTAAGATGAAAGATGAAGACATCATCGAGAAATTGTTAGTGGCTAACACTCACGATCACATTTTGTGCTTCTCTACACGGGGACGCTTATATTGGTTGAAGGTTTATCAACTGCCGTTTGCTAGTCGTAACGCACGTGGACGCCCAATTGTAAACATTCTTCCTTTAGAAGATAACGAGCGAATTACCGCCATTCTTCCAATTAAAGAATTTGAAGAAGGCAAGTTTGTATTGATGGCAACGGCAAACGGCACAGTTAAAAAGACTGACCTAAGCCTATATTCTCGCCCTCGCTCAAGCGGTATTATCGCAGTAAATCTGAATGACGGCGACGAGTTGATTGGTGTTGATATCACCCATGGTGATGACGATATCATGCTGTTCTCTGATGCGGGTAAAGTAGTTCGCTTCAACGAAAAGCTTCGCGATAGCGAAACAGGTGAAGTCAAGCGCGACCCAGAAACAGGTGAAGAGCTGTTAGCGCTTCGTCCTATGGGACGAACTGCAACAGGTGTTCGCGGTATTCGTCTACAAGATGGTCAAAAAGTGGTTTCACTTATTGTACCTAAGGGCGACGGACCCATCCTGACAGCGACAGAAAATGGCTTCGGTAAACGTACGCCGTTAGAAGATTACCCAGCGAAGAGCCGCGCGACGCAAGGTGTTGTGTCGATTAAGGTATCTGAGCGTAACGGGAAAGTTGTAGGTGCGGTACAGGTTGACGAAAGCAATGAAATAATGCTTATTAGTGACCAAGGCACGCTGGTACGAACCCGTGTTGGTGAAGTGTCGGTAGTAGGCCGTAACACACAAGGCGTTCGCTTAATACGTACAGTTGAAGGCGAGCACGTTGTTGGTTTGCAACGAATTGAAGAAGTTGCCGAGTTACAAGAATTAGATGAAGACGGTAACCCAATAATTCTTGATGACGCGCCAGAACAAGCAGAAACTGCTGTTCAAGAGCAAGATAACACCGCACAAGACGGTGAAGGCTCAACGACAGAAGAGTAGGGGTAACGCGCGAGCAACGTGCCTTGCGCATTATCAGTGTTCTTTTAAACAAGCGGCTTTTGCCGCTTGTTTGCCTAATGGCTCACGGAATATAAATATGCTCGTGAGTTTAATGGTAATTATCTACAGGTGTTGAACAACGCGATGAAAGAGGTTTTTAACTTTAGTGCGGGTCCAGCCATGCTTCCTAAAGAAGTGATGCTAAAGGCTCAAGCAGAATTTACGAATTGGCGCGATCTAGGCTGCTCTGTTATGGAAGTGAGCCACCGCGGTAAAGATTTCATTGAAATAGCAGCTAAGGCAGAGCAAGACTTGCGCGACCTGCTATCCATTCCTAACAACTACCACGTACTTTTCACACATGGTGGCGGTCGCGGGCAGTTTGCGGCGGTACCGCTAAACTTGTCAAATGCGAACGATACCAGTCTTCATCTGGTAAGTGGTTCTTGGTCAAAAGGTGCAGTAGATGAAGCCAACAAATACAACAATGCTGTTGTTGTTGGTGAGGTGTCTGAAAAAGACGGCCTTCATTATATCGCAGAGCCTCCATTAAGCGATATCGACCAGTCTGCTGCATACTATCACTTCTGCCCTAACGAAACGGTTGATGGTATTGCCTTTGATTGGTTACCAGAGTCTGGTGATGTACCTCTGGTATCGGATATGTCGTCAACTATCTTGTCGCAACCTTTAGACGTCGCAAAACACGGTGTCATTTATGCCGGCGCACAGAAAAATATTGGTCCTAGCGGCTTATCTGTAGTTATTGTACGTGATGACCTTGTGGGCAAGGCACGAAAAGAAACGCCTTCTATCTTTGATTACGCGCTGGCAGCCAAATCAGACTCTATGTACAACACACCGCCTACTTTTTCTTGGTATTTGGCGGGTCTTGTATTTGAATGGCTTAAAGATATGGGCGGCGTTGATGCTATGGCAAAACGCAACGCTGAAAAAGCAGCGTTACTATATTCTGCGATTGATAGTTCTGACTTTTATTCAAGCAAGGTACACCCCGACAACCGTTCGAAAATGAACGTACCGTTCCATTTAGCTAACCCTGACTTAGATAAACTATTTCTTCAACAGTCACAAGACGCTGGTTTACTTGCATTGAAAGGCCATCGTTCGGTAGGGGGTATGCGTGCCAGTATTTATAACGCAATGCCAGTTGAAGGTATTGTTGCGCTTGTTGAGTTTATGCGCGAATTTGAAAGAGTGAATGGATAAAATGGAACAGTTAACATTAGACCCGATTGCAAAAGTATCGGGAGAGGTCAATGTACCTGGTTCAAAGAGTCTGTCTAATCGCGCTTTGCTACTTGCGGCGTTAGCAGAAGGCGAAACGGAGCTGACTAACCTTCTTGACAGTGAAGACATTGAACACATGCTTAATGCCCTCACGAAGCTAGGCGTTAGCTACCGCCTCAGTGATGACAAAACGCAGTGTGTCGTGCAAGGCAATGGCGGCGCATTTGACGTGGCTGAACCGCTAGAACTTTTTCTAGGTAATGCCGGTACGGCAATGCGTCCATTATGTGCCGCGCTCGCTGCGAGTAATGTTGATACCGTGCTAACTGGCGAGCCGCGTATGGAAGAACGTCCCATTGGAGACTTAGTCGATGCATTGCGCGAAGCCAACGCCGACGTTACCTATTTAAAAAACGACGGTTATCCGCCGCTGCAAATTAAGGGTAAAACATTAAGTGGCGGTGAGATGTCTGTAGATGGAAGTGTTTCCAGTCAGTTTCTGACAGCGCTTCTTATGGCGGCTCCGCTTTTTTCAGGCGATGTTACGATTCGTATTAAAGGTGAGTTAGTCTCTAAGCCCTATATCGACATCACGCTAGACACCATGGCGAAGTTTGGCGTTACGGTTAGTAATGATAACTATCAAACGTTCACGGTTTCGGGCAGTGCAAAGTACGTGTCGCCGGGTAAATTCATGGTAGAAGGTGATGCTTCGTCTGCATCTTACTTCCTTGCAGCTGGCGCCATCAAAGGTGGAACGGTACGCGTAACCGGAATAGGCCAGAACAGTATTCAAGGCGATATCCGCTTTGCTGATGTGCTTGAGGCAATGGGCGCAAAGGTTGTGTGGAACGACGAATACGTGGAAATAACCGGTGCACCGCTTAAAGGTGTCGATATGGATATGAATCATATTCCTGATGCGGCTATGACTATTGCGACCACAGCACTGTTTGCTGAAGGCCCAACAACCATGACCAATATCTATAATTGGCGTGTAAAAGAAACCGATCGACTTGCTGCTATGGCAACGGAACTACAGAAGTTAGGCGCAAAGGTAGAAGAAGGCCACGACTATATTAAAGTATGGCCGACGGACTCGCTGAAGCATGCAGAAATAGATACATATAATGATCACCGCATCGCCATGTGCTTTTCTCTGGTAGCGCTTAGCGATACTCCAGTCACAATTAATGACCCGGGATGCACTCGAAAAACTTTCCCTGATTACTTTACGCGTTTTAAAACACTCTATAACGCATAAGGCGACCCTAAAGTAGTGCAGCGATTGTTTTTTATTCACTGCATTCATGTTGATCTGTATCAGATTTATCCTAATGTTCAATGCCACCTAGTATAGGTGGCATTGCTTATCCCGTGCTAAAGCGTATAATTACGCGCGATTTTTTAGTAATTTAAATGATGGAGCAGGTATGCATTCCACACCCGTAGTCACGGTTGACGGTCCAAGTGGCGCTGGCAAAGGTACATTAAGTAGCTTGTTAGCAAAAAAATTAGGGTGGCATTTTCTAGATAGCGGTGCGATTTACCGTGTTTTAGCAGTTGCCGCACTTCACCACGACCTGCCGTGTGATGATGAAGAATGTGTTGTTCCTCTAGCAACCGGTCTCGATGTAAGTTTCGAGACGAATGGCGATACTACCCGTATTATCCTAGAAGGCGAAGATGTCACTGATGACATTCGTACTGAAGAAGTCGGAGCGGTAGCATCCAAAGTCGCCGCTTTGCCTCGTGTTCGTGAAGCTTTGCTTCGCAGACAACGTGCTTTTCAACAAGACCCTGGCTTGGTAGCAGATGGTCGCGACATGGGAACCGTAGTATTCCCCGATGCGCCTGTAAAGATTTTCCTTACAGCTAGCGCAGAGGCTCGTGCTGAGCGTCGTTATAGCCAGTTGAAAGCAAAGGGCATGGATGTTAATATTGCGCGCCTTTTGACCGATATCAAAGCCAGAGACGAGCGCGATACACAACGTGCAGTCGCACCATTGGTACCGGCACAAGATGCTGTAATTATAGATTCAACAGACTTGGATATTGACCAAGTCTTTGAAAAAGCGATGGATATTATTTCCTCACGCCTTTAATGACGAGAGCTGATCGCATCCAAAGCAGTGTTGCTACAGGGAGTGGCGACTAAATTTAATAACCCCGCGTTATCCGGATAAGAAGCGTGGATATCAACTTAAAAGTTTATTTGAGACTTATGACTGAAAATTTTGCACAACTTTTTGAAGAAAGCTTACAAGAACTAGAAACACGTCCTGGTTCAATTGTAAAAGGTACTGTTGTTTCTATCGATAAAGATATCGTTCTTGTTGACGCAGGCTTGAAATCAGAAAGTGCTATCCCAGCTGACCAATTTAAAAACGCTGAAGGCGAACTTGAAATCGCTATTGGTGATGAAGTAGATGTAGCGCTAGACGCAGTAGAAGATGGTTTCGGTGAAACTATTCTTTCTCGTGAAAAAGCCAAGCGTCACGAAGCGTGGGTTGAGCTGGAAAAAGCTTACGAAGATAAAGTCACTATCAAAGGCGTTATCAACGGTAAAGTTAAAGGCGGTTTCACTGTTGAAGTTAACAGTGTACGCGCGTTCCTTCCAGGTTCTCTTGTTGACGTACGTCCAGTACGCGACACTACGCACCTTGAAGGCAAAGAGCTTGAGTTTAAAGTTATCAAGCTAGATGCTAAGCGCAACAACGTTGTTGTTTCTCGTCGTGCAGTTATCGAAGCTGAAAGCAGCCAAGAGCGTGAATCACTACTTGCTAACCTTGAAGAAGGTCATGAAATCAAGGGTATCGTTAAGAACCTTACCGACTACGGTGCGTTCGTTGACCTTGGTGGCGTAGACGGTCTTCTACACATCACTGATATGGCTTGGAAGCGCGTTAAGCACCCAAGTGAAATCGTGAATGTTGGCGACGAAATCAACGTTAAAGTACTTAAGTTCGACAAAGAGAAGCAGCGTGTTTCTCTTGGTATGAAGCAAATGGGCAACGATCCATGGCAAGAAATTGCGTCTCGTTACCCAGAAGGTACTAAGATCAACGGTCAGGTTACTAACCTTACTGATTACGGCTGCTTCGTTGAAATCGAAGACGGCGTTGAAGGTCTTGTACACGTTTCTGAAATGGATTGGACTAACAAGAACATCCACCCATCTAAAGTTGTTAACTTAGGTGACACTGTAGATGTAATGGTTCTTGAAATTGACGAAGAGCGTCGTCGTATTTCTCTAGGTCTTAAGCAGTGTATTGCTAACCCTTGGGAAACATTTGCTGAGTCACACGAAAAAGGTGACAAAGTATCTGGTAAGATCAAGTCAATCACTGACTTCGGTATCTTCATCGGTCTTGACGGCGGCATCGACGGTCTAGTTCACCTTTCTGACATCAGCTGGAACAAGTCTGGTGAAGACGCGGTTCGTGACTACAAGAAAGGCGACGAAATCTCTGCAGTTGTACTACAAGTCGACCCAGAGCGTGAGCGTATCTCTCTTGGCGTTAAGCAAATCGAAGAAGATCCTTTCAACAAGTATCTGACAGATAACAAGAAAGGTGCTATCGTTACTGGTACAGTAACAGCAGTTGATGCGAAAGGCGTTACTGTAAACCTAGCTGAAGAAGTTGACGGCTACATCCGCGTTGCAGATCTTGCTGTAGAGCGTGTTGAAGACGCAACAGAAGTAGCAAGTGTTGGTGATAGCATCGAAGCGAAGTTCATGGGTGTTGACCGTAAGAACCGCACTGTTAACCTATCTGTTAGAGCGAAAGATCAGGCTGACGAAAAAGAAGCTATCGATAAAGTTAACCAGCAAGAAGATGTTGGTTTCGCTAACGCGATGGCAGAAGCATTCAAAGCTGCTAAAGGCGAATAATGCTTTTGTGGGTGTGCACATGCACACCCAATTCGCGATAGCTGTTTAAACAATAATATTGACAATGAGGTTAAGCATGACCAAGTCTGAATTAATTGAACGGCTCGCGGATCAAGCGCGTCATATTCCGGCGAAAGAACTCGAACTGGCAATCAAAGAACTTCTAGAGCAAATGGCGCAAACCCTTCAAAAGGGTGAGCGTATTGAAATTAGAGGTTTTGGTAGTTTTTCTCTTCACTATCGCGCACCTCGCGTGGGTAGAAACCCTAAAACGGGTGAAACAGTGAAACTTGATGGTAAATATGTACCTCACTTCAAGCCAGGAAAAGAACTTCGCGAGCGGGTAGATGCCTCAATCGCATAACGCAATTTAAAAGCCGCTGTAAAGCGGCTTTTTTCTGTCTGCTCGTTTTTTATGAGTAAGTGGTGGACGTGAATGGTTTTGTATCGCTGACAAACCATTAGCTCTATATACTTACGTTTAATTTTTAATACCTATTGACCCCAAGTTGAATAGGGTTATATATTGTTCTGATAACAATAAACGGTATTCATGAAGCAATGTCAGCCGGCGATGAACAAGCAATAATAAAACAATACCAGCCGCTAATTCGCGCTTTAATTCCTTACGAACAGCAAAATAAGTTGTTAGAAGGGATAAACAAATTTTCGAAGCGCCTTCCAAGTAGTGTCCGAAAGGTAGTAAAAGAGGAAGTCGTAAGGCTGACCTCACTTACAGACGCGCCTGCAGATAACTCAGCGTTCGCCCAATTTCCCGTGATGAAATTTAAACATTTCGGGGTCCAAATGCGCCTTGATAAAGTGGGCGCACAGATACTTAAAAATGAAACCTCGCTTTATCAAGACAGGTATACGGTAGGTGTGTTTGAGTCAGTAATGAACTCGGACTTCTATCAAAATCAGATAAAGAAAGAGCAATTTAAGAAAATTGTTGATGCCTTCAATGTCGAGAGTCAATCATTTACGGATATTGATTTTGGTGAAGACATAGCCATTCGACCTAATTTCACTATTTCTTCTCCAGAATTTGAAAAAGGGCGGCATTGCTCAATTAGTTCGATGTCGCACAGGGAAATAACCCTTGAGACAAAAAGGCCCCCTAATGCATCTACCGGTGATGTGCTAACTTTCACCATTCCTGAGGTTAAGGGTCTCACTAAAGAACCTACTGAGATAACGCTAGAGTTAGAGACGGTTAAGTATAATAAGCACCTTGGAAAGTATGAAACCTCGTTCACCTTTAAAAATGATGTAGACAAAGAATTTATCGCATTGTTAAAACGTTATGTCGCGGTAACGGCCTACAAGCAGCCGCTTCAACGAGACTTAGAAATAGAACGCGCAATGCAGGAGCTAGAGCGTGACCGCATATTGGAAAATAGCCCTTGGTTACCTGTCTTTTTAGCACCTGAGAAAAAATCACTGAAACCCGTTATTGCACTTTTTACAAAGGCCAATGTAGAGCATAACAATGCGGAAAAGTTATTGGCGAGTCTGCAAGACAAGCCCATTTTCGCAACGCTAGTAGAGGAATTGCGCAAATACAACGAGGCGTATGTTTTCCAGGGAAACATCAAAACAAAAAGTGGAAACGTCCAAATAACCGCAACCCATCGTCAGTTGTTAGCGCTCAAACAACTGAATGCCTTGGTCTATTTGCTCGCGAAAAGCGGCGACTTTATATGTACGCATTGTCGTCTTGATGCAGTAAGCAGAGAAGATAAGCAAAAAGCCTTTGCAATCCACGATATCGCCAGTAAAGAGTTCGAACAACTGGCTCAGATATCTCACGTGTTGTATTGCAAAGACGTCTCTTCTTACCTGACTAACTTAACACTTTCCGCTAAATGTGACTTCAAACCTCTATCTAAATCGCTCAAGGCCAGTGGAAATAACTGGCGGATTGACTATGTGATGGAAGAAGACTTAGACAGGCGCTCAGAGACTCGCTATATCATCGATAAGCCGGCGTCAATTAAAGTGGGTTTACTCTCTTCTCTCGATGCTCGTGTGGCAGATTTAAGCGCCAGCGGCATGAAATTGATTGTGGCACCGAACAGTGAATTGCAAAAAGAAGTTCGTGTATCGGTACCAGAATTAAAAATTAAAGGCGAGAAGTATAAGCTTGTTCATTATCAGGCAAGTACCGGTGTTGCTAGACTTTGTCTAGTAGAGGACACGAGGAAAGCCAAGGTTGGCTCCAGTGTCGATAACATGGTTGAGGAAAACACAGCCTATTTTAAGGTGAGAGATATTGCGCGGATTCAGCGTTCAACGCACCGTTTTATATGGGAACTTGCCGTCCGCCATATGCCTTCCTTAGCGGTACTTTGTGTAATGAACCGATTTACGTTGGACAGATTGAAAACCGTTTACCAGAGTGATTCGTCTGACGATCTTTATCCGTTTTCGCGAACACAAAATATTATTCCGCTGCACGGTTTCTTTGCCGATAAAGGTCAAGCAAAGCCAAAGTCTCGAATACTTGAGGGTATGTTTAAAGAAACGTCCAACCAGGCACTTGTAGTACACTGCGTAAGAAAAAGTGATAACAGGCTGGTGTATATAAAAGAGCGAGATTTCCTTTTTTCTAAGTTGCGAACCCAGATCAAGTCACAGCTTGATGATGGGAAAATACAGTTAAGTGCTACAGATGTAACTGCCATTCGGTGTCATGGCGCTATTACTCCATTAACCAAAAAGCGTTTAGCCCAATTGTCTAAAATAGATAAAGCCATGTATGGAAAGCTTGAAACCATGCAAGCGGGTTATACGCATTGCATTTTCATTACTAACATGTCGGCATTGCATCACGATCTAGTTATCGACAACCTCATTGCTAAACCAGAACGACGAGAACTGCAGGCAGAAGGGGCTGCTTAAACGCAATTCTGCTACTCTTTTTGTGTAATCTCTTTTCGCATTTTGCTATTCTTGTAAATAAATCAATAAAAAGGGTTTAGTGTTGAAAGGGATCCTAACGTTTCTTATCATTCTGGTGCTGCTTTCCATTGCGTTTGTTATTGGCTCGCAAAATGAAGCACAAGTGACAGTAAATTATTTGATAGCTCAAGCTAATTTACGTCTATCGACCCTCATTGCAATAACTTTATCAATCGGCGTAGGCGTTGGCATTCTTATCATGCTGTTAAGCTGGCTTAAATTGAGGGTACAGCTGATGAGTGCTCAATCAAAAATACAGAGTTTGGAACAAGAACACTAATGCTCGAACTGCTGTTTCTTCTTTTGCCTGTTGCGGCAGGTTATGGCTGGATAATGGGACGAAATAGTGTCCGCCAAGCCCAACGAAAGCAGTCTAGTATCCTATCAAAACATTATTATAAAGGCCTGAACTTTCTTCTTTCAGACCAGCCTGATAAGGCCGTAGACACGTTAATTAAAATGATTAACGTGAATAGCGATACGGTGGAAACCCACATCGCAATGGGTAGCTTTTTCCGCCATCGCGGTGAAATCGACCGTGCGATAAAGGTGCATCAGAATTTAGTAAGTAGAGACGAACTTCAGCCAGCTCAGCGTGAGAACGCCCTCAGAGAGCTTGGTCATGACTATACACAAGCAGGTTTTTTAGAACGTGCTGAAAATGCATTCCTTCAGTTGCTTAACAGCGAAAAACATTATCTTGTTGCACAACAACAGCTATTTAGCATTTACCAGACTACGAAAGAATGGGAGCGCGCCATAGAGTTAGCTGAGCGGATGGTTCAGTGCCATGGTGATAATGATGACGTGTGCGAGCGGCTGGCTCATTTTTATTGTGAGCAGGCGGCAGTAGAGCTTAAAAATGATAGCCAAGGCGCAGCATTAACGCTTCTTCAAAAAGCCGTAAATGCAGATGAACACGCTGTAAGGCCGTGGTTAATGCTAGGCGATATTGCTTTAGAACAGCAGCGCTATACAGACGCGAACGCCTATTTTACTCAAGTCGCAGAACGTGACATTAATTGGTTTAGCGAGGCGGTTCCTAGCCTTGAAAAAATAGCCGAAGAAACTGATGAGTGGGACAGTTTTCAAAAGAACTTAGAAGCCCACTGGCAAGAGTGCGCTACCTCGTACTTGGCTATGGTTGATATTTTAATGAAGCGTGGCGAAACGCTTCAAGCTGCTGAGTATTTGTTAGAACAACTTAGAAAGCGTCCTACCATGCGGGGTTTCAAAACCCTAATGGGGCTTTATATTGATCAGCTCACAGATAAAACCACAGCTGATAGTCTGCGGCTGTTAAAAGAACTAGTAGAAAAACAAATGCTGCAACGGCCAAAATACCGCTGTGGAAGCTGTGGATTTTCAGGTCGAAAATTATACTGGCTTTGCCCGAGCTGTAAAAAATGGGGCGTAGTGAAACCAATTAAAGGGCTAGACGGAGAATAAAAAGACATGCATGACCCACGCGTTATTGTTGCTTTAGATTATGACAATAAAGACACTGCCTTGGCGTTTGTAGATAAACTAGATCCAAGCTTGTGTAAGCTAAAAGTGGGCAAAGAAATGTTCACCTTATTCGGGCCAGAGTTTGTGAAGGCGCTTATTGCCAAAGGCTATGATGTTTTTCTCGATTTGAAATTTCACGATATCCCCAATACGGTAGCCAAAGCATGTAAAGCAGCGGCGGAGCTGGGTGTATGGATGGTAAACGTGCATGCTTCTGGCGGGTTGCCAATGATGCAAGCGGCGAAAGAAGCCATTGCAACAAGCACTAATCCTCAAACTAAGCTTATTGCGGTTACCGTACTTACCAGCATGGACGAGGCGCAGCTTGCTGATGTGGTAAGCGGTGTAACACCAGAGCAACAAGTTTTGCGCCTGGCTGCTCTTACAGAAAAAGCAGGGTTAGACGGCATTGTTTGTTCGGCGCAAGAAGCCAGCGCGCTACGTGAGAAACATAGCAACGACTTTCTTCTAGTGACACCAGGTATTCGCCCAGTAGGCGCAGACGCAGGGGATCAAAAGCGGGTTATGACACCTCCTGATGCAATGAAAGCGGGCGTGAGCTATTTAGTTATGGGGCGACCTATCACAAAAGCAGAAGACCCTATTGCAGTACTGAATGCAGTAAACGCATCAATAAACGGTTAGCACTAATTCAATAACTTATTGGATGGCTAGTTTTATGCTGATTTACGCGTTTTAGCGCTTCTGAGATAATTATGAACTTAGGTATTGAAGCGTATCCAATGGAATGGATTCCTCCTGAACTTGAGTAGTTGTCTTTTATTTGTTCAGCGTGGTGATGTCGAGTTACCAATATTTAGATTACTCAAGTCGGTGTTGATATTGCAAAATCCTTTTTTCATGTTCACGCTGTAGGCAGATTTGGTCAAAGGCAGTGGAAGGGAAAATACTGTCTAACAAAGTGGTTTGATACTATTGAGTAAAATGTCTCTAAAAACTGCACTGGGAGCTTTGGTTCGCCTCACTATCCGGGGCGAGAATTAAAAACAACGAGGCTTTAATTTCAAAGTACTATAGGTGTAAAAGCCAACGCACTCTTCTACAGCATTATCGAAACCGAAAAGTCCATAGAACTAAATATCTTCGAATATATAAAAAACTTGTCTTTTTGAAATCAGCAAGCCCAACGTTGTTGTCGAGCAACTGATACCATGTCGCTTTGCAAAGCGTAGAGTGTGGTTCTAGTAAGCGTTATTTAACTCAAATAAAAACTCCTTTAAACCCTATCGTCACTAATGGTGACAAATCTCATCACAAGCAGTATTCATGAGTTGCTCAAAAATCAATTGGCTTTAATGGAACATTCTGACTAAGCTAGCACTGAGAAGGATGTCGTATCTCTGAATAGTACAATTGAATATCAAGGATTTAGAGACGGAAAGGTGAAAAAATGAATAGTTCAGAATGCTGTGCGAAAAATGTCTATACTTCGTTAAAAGCACTTTTTAGCAGCCGCTTTATTTCACCCCTTACAACTATTTGTAAGTAAACCTTTCTCAACCGTATGCGGCTACATGCCTTCCGGTACAATACGTTATTAATATTAACTTGAGTGTCCCTTCGAGATCTCTTGTAGATCTTCGACACCATCCGTTGTTGCTAAACCAAACCCTCAAGCGCAAGGTGGAGAAACTTCTTCCAAACTCGCGAATTGGTAACCCAAATTTGGCTTAGTTTACGAGTTACAAGGCGGCTACTTATAGCATCAGCTTACCTGTACATCCTTGGTTTGCAAATAAGCTTTGATAATAAGAGATTGTTTATCAGATTAGGTATCATCTAATGAAATATGTATTCTTTTTAACGCTGTTCAGCTCTTTTGCTTTATCAAATACGTTGGTGCCAGAATCTCTAAACCAAGATATTGAGACAATAACTATCGAGGGCTCTAGACCACTAGGTTATTTTTACAAATTACGACAAAAAGAGCGTCTTGCATTCATGGAAAAATTTAACCACCTCATCAAGGATGAAGACCTGCATTTTGAATGTAGAACAGAAACTCAAACTGGCTCTCACATAAGCTCTAAAGTATGTAGAAATGCATTTGATTGGCGAATAATACAAGAGATCGTAACGGAAGAGATTAATAGAGGGAATATTCTCTCTGCTTATGCGACTGCTTTGATGGGAAATAAAGAGCAAGAGGAGCGAAAACAAGAATTAATCAATAATATCAATGTTTTGCTTGAGGAAAATCAAGAGTTCTCAAGAGCTTATGAAAAGTATCGAGAAGCTGACTCAGCATATAAAAAAGCTCATGTTGCAAGATTCGGAAACCTAAGTCCCTATAATAGTAAGTAAACGAAATTTATATAGATAATAATTCAGTTTTTCTAATTAGGTGAGAAAATTCAGCTATTAAAGCGTGGACGTTTCGACACTTATGTAAAGTAAACGCTTAACACTCAGCAACACGACTGCGTGCACACCGACCATCGAAATGGCCTCAAAATTTAAACAGACATCAATAATTATTTAAATTTGTTTTAGAAACTAATGAACTAACCACGTCCGTATTGATGACTACAAACTACTGGTTACAGTAATTAGTGCAACCTCATTCAAAAACTCTCCGACTTTGTTTAACTAACTTTAGCCAGTGCTTCATATTTCCATTTTCTCGACTGCACAGTTTAATGTCATAGGCACCTCAGCCTCCACAAAAGTGAAACGCCACCGGTGGGTGTACAGTGACTAGTAAACTTACCATTTGGTATGGTTAAACTCAATGGTTAGGATATTTCATGCACGGATTAGTGTGTCTAGTGCGACGTCTACTCCGAGCAACAGTTGACATGGCAATTTACTAAGCGTGAGGAGGGGGAGCGAACTTGAAGCAATAATAAATTTAGCTTATTTCGCTATTAAGCGTTTAAGATAAAAAAAAGCTCGGATGTCGTGTTCACATACCGAGCTTTTTTAAGGCTACTTATTCACGAGAGTGACCTAGAGCCATTAAAATAAACGAAAAGTCTTATTCGCCTTTAAGTGCAACTTCAGCAGGCGTATATGTTAAGCCTAGTTCTTCACCTAGTGCATCAACAACCGCTTTATAGGTGACTTTACCCTCGTGAACGTTCAAGCCGTTAAGCAAGTGCTTGTCTTCAAGCATGGCTTTCGCTGGACCTTTGTTTGCAAGGGCTAAGCCGAATGGCAATGTAGCGTTGTTAAGTGCCATTGTAGAGGTGCGCGCAACGCCACCTGGCATGTTCGCAACGCAGTAGTGAACCACATCATCAACAATGTAAACTGGGTCTTGGTGAGTAGTGGCTTTAGAGGTTTCAAAACAGCCACCTTGGTCAATCGCAACGTCAACTAGTACTGAACCAGGCTTCATTGCTTTAATTTGTTCGCGAGTAAGCAGCTTCGGTGCCGCGGCACCAGGAATAAGTACTGCGCCAACAACAAGATCAGCTTTTGAAGAATAGTGCTCAATAGCATCAACGGTTGAGTATACTGTTTTTACTTGACCGTTGAAAATATCGTCTAGCTGACGAAGGCGTGGAAGAGAACGATCTAAGATGGTTACATCAGCGCCGAGACCAAGTGCCATTTTCGCAGCGTTAGTACCTACAACACCACCACCGATAACCAATACTTTACCCGGCGCTACGCCTGGTACACCACCAAGAAGCGTACCGCTACCGCCGTGCGCTTTTTCTAAATAATGTGCACCGGCTTGAACAGACATGCGACCAGCAACTTCACTCATAGGTGCAAGTAGCGGCAGCCCATTGCGTTCGTCAGTTACGGTTTCATATGCAATACATGTTGCGCCTGATTCCACTAGAAGCTTGGTTTGTGTGGGGTCTGGGGCAAGGTGTAGGTAGGTATAAAGCGTTTGACCTTTACGCAGCATTTTACACTCGTTAGGTTGTGGCTCTTTTACTTTTACAATCATTTCTGCTTCTGCAAACACTTGCTCAGCTGTAGCTGCAATTGAAGCGCCCGCCTCGATATACAAATCGTCGGTGAAACCAATAGCATCGCCCGCGTTAGTTTCAACTAAAACACTATGGCCATGGGTAACAAATTCTTTTACCGCTGCAGGTGTTAAGCCAACACGGTACTCATGGTTTTTAATTTCTTTTGGTACACCAACTATCATGTATCGTCCTCAATTTTAAAGTGAGCTTCTATGCGGCTCTGGTTGAATTTCAATTTATAGCTGTGGGTGACATTGCCCAACACGATATTTGGCGAGTATACGCCATAAAAAAACGAACTATCTGCTGAAGAATGTTCTTTTATAGAATATAATTCTGTATATCCTCATTTATGAAATACATTATATGTTGGTAAAGACCCCAAAACACCTTGACCGAATAGACAGGAATATTCTTGTACAACTCCAGAAAAACGGGCGTATATCGAATGTTGAGCTTGCTAAAGAGGTAGGTTTAAGCCCCAGCCCGTGTCTAGAGAGAGTAAAAAGACTGGAGTCACAAGGCTATATCAAAGGTTATCACGCCATTGTTGACCCCGAGAAGCTAGGTGCCGCTATGCTGGTGTTTGTAGAGATAACCTTGACCAAAACATCTGTCGATATCTTTGCAGAATTTTCTGCTGCGGTGAAACTGCATGACGATATACAGGAATGTCATTTGGTATCGGGAGATTTTGATTTTCTGTTAAAGGCGCGTGTAGCGGATATGGGAAGTTACCGAAAACTGTTAGGCGATACGCTGTTACGATTACCAGGAGTAAGCGAGTCGCGTACCTATGTCGTGATGGAAGAGGTAAAAAGTACATCGTCACTTCGCATTAATTTGAAGTAATGAAAGCGTGGCTCAATTGAGTGATTTTATGGTAGGCTGTGCAAAAATACAGTGTTTAAGATTTCTCAAAGGAAAGCGAGAAGTGACAAACGGAAGGGCAGGGAACCGGAAAGTAGTTGTTTTTGCGGTTTTAGTGTCTTGCATAAAATAAAAATTATCTAGGAATTGCAAGGAGTTTGCTAAGCTCTTTGCTGCTATTAGCGCATAACTCATGCGAAAAGCGTGTGACAAAACATGTGATAATAATAGCTGTAGTAAATGCGACGGAATTTGAAGGTTTTTTAGGGTTATGGCGCGATTAACAGGGGTTCAGCGAGTGTGGGAAGCAGGCATGATTATCGCCTGTGTTTTCGCCTTCTTTTTATTGCTGGCACTAGCATCTTTTCATCCAGGAGACCCCGGTTGGAGTCAGGCTGGGTTGCAATTAGACGTACACAACTGGGTTGGAGCAACCGGAGCGTGGGTAGCTGATCTTCTGCTCTTTTCTTTTGGTTTTTTAGCTTATCTTTTGCCTTTCGGAGCCGCCTTTTTAGGATGGTTTTTGTTTCAGCACATCAAAGAGCTGGACGAGTTTGACTACCTCACCATCGGGCTGCGCATCATAGGCGGTTTGCTGATAGCCCTAGGCGCAACGGGTATTGCAAGTATTAACTTCGACGATATTTACAATTTTTCAGCTGGCGGCTTTGTCGGCGACGTTATTAGTTCAGCGCTTGTGCCGTACTTTAATACGGCAGGTACAATTCTCTTACTACTGTGCTTTTTCTGTACCGGTTTTACGCTACTTACCGGTATTAGTTGGTTAACCATCATCGACAGGCTGGGCGAGGGTACGCTTTGGTTAGGGCGTAAAACACTTTCTGCTCCGCAGAGCCTTTTAGCGTTGGAAATGCCGCGCTTGGCCCTTTCCAACAAATCCTCTCAACAAAACGGTGATGAAACCGCAGCGTTAGATATTACAAGTATGCGCGCAGAACCGTTAGCAACAGACAATGACACACAGCAAGTGCACGCTAAGCCCGCAGCTGTAAAGCGCAGTGAGCCAACATTCGGTAGTAGCGACATAGACGACGAGCCTCCGTTTTACACATACGACACAAATAACGAAGCGAGTAATACAGCTCCCGACAAAACTAGCGATACGAAAAGTGATATTGACGAACAAGCTGACAAAGAATCTGAAAACACACAGGACACTAAAAAGTCTGCATTCTCATTGTCAGGTTTTAAAAATGCTGTTGCTGACTCTGTTAAAGGTAAAGTCGGGTTTGGCAAATCTCATGAGGATGAAGTAAGTGCAGAAAATACACTTGCTGAAAATTCGCAAGGGACGGCTACTCAGCAAAGTCCGCACATTAATTTTGACGAGTTAGAGGAGTTTGATGAGGATTTGCCCTATGAAACAGGCACAAAGCCAACATCCTCTGCTAGTAGCACATCTAATGCAGCGCAAGAAGAGCAAGCAGAATCGATTTCAACTCCGCTTCAGCCTCAAGCACAGAATTTCGCTCCCGCTGCGCTAGGAGCAAAACCAGTAAAGCCCAGAGCAGAAGAGGTGGATCCGAATCTACCACCTATGCCATCTTTTGATTTACTAGAGCGCGCAGATAAGCACGAAAACCCGCTCACTCCTGAAGAGATTGAAGGGATTTCACGGCTTGTTGAAGAAAAACTTGCTGATTTTAATATTGAGGCAACAGTCGTCGGGGTTTATCCCGGCCCAGTAATCACTCGCTTCGAACTTGATTTGGCCCCTGGTGTAAAAGTGAGCAAAATTACTGGCCTCTCAAAAGACCTGGCCCGCGCTATGTCAGCAATCTCAGTACGCGTTGTTGAAGTTATTCCCGGTAAGTCAGTTATTGGCTTAGAACTTCCGAATAAAAAGCGAGAAATGGTCCGCTTGAGCGAAGTGATTAGTTGCGACACGTTCCAGTCAAACAAATCACCGTTAACGATGGTGCTGGGTGCAGATATCTCAGGGCAACCCGTTGTTGTTGACCTGGCAAAAATGCCTCATCTATTGGTGGCAGGTACAACGGGTTCAGGTAAATCAGTGGGCGTAAACGTGATGATACTGAGCTTGTTGTATAAGAGTACGCCAGAAGACGTGCGCATGATCATGATTGACCCTAAAATGCTTGAACTGTCTGTATATGAAGGCATTCCCCATTTATTGTCGGAAGTGGTTACAGACATGAAAGAGGCCGCCAATGCGCTTCGTTGGTGTGTGGGTGAAATGGAACGCCGTTATCGACTTATGAGCGCCCTTGGTGTACGTAACCTTAAAGGCTATAACGCAAAAGTTGAAGAGGCTATTGCCAACGGTACGCCAATTAAAGACCCGCTTTGGAAGAATGAAGAAAGTATGGATGCCGAAGCACCAGACTTGGGTAAGCTTCCTGCTATTGTAGTCGTTGTTGATGAATTTGCCGACATGATGATGATAGTGGGTAAAAAAGTTGAAGAACTCATTGCACGTATCGCACAGAAAGCTCGTGCTGCGGGCATACACCTTATTCTTGCCACACAGCGCCCGTCTGTAGATGTTATCACCGGTTTGATTAAAGCGAACATTCCAACTCGTTGTGCATTCCAGGTATCAAGTAAAATAGATTCAAGAACTATTCTTGACCAACAAGGCGCAGAAACATTACTAGGTATGGGGGATATGCTTTATCTTCCACCTGGAAGTCCAGTACCTACTCGTGTGCACGGTGCGTTTGTGGATGACCATGAAGTGCACGCTGTAGTAGCTGACTGGCAAAAACGCGGTGAACCCGAATACATTGACGAAATCTTAAATGGCGAGGCATCGGCAGAAGTTTTACTTCCTGGTGAACAGCCTGAAGGCGAAGATCAGGAATTTGATGCTTTTTATGACGAAGCTGTAGCTTTTGTCACTGAAACCCGCCGAGCTAGTGTCTCTAGCGTGCAGCGTAAATTTAGAATTGGTTACAATCGCGCTGCGCGACTTGTTGAACAAATGGAAATGAGTGGTGTCGTAAGTGCACAGGGGCATAATGGGAACCGTGAGGTACTTGCACCGCCGCCCCACAAAGAATAACGAATGGATTGAATAAATGAATAAAGCAGTTTCGGTTTATTTTATAAGTGCACTAACCGCTGGCGGCCTAATGATAAATGCTGCCAACGCATCGGCAGAATTAGCTACTAGTAGCAGCGTAGACACTACAGCTATAGCGCAAAAAGAAAGTATCAATGACTCAGTAAGTTCATCGCTGCAGACGCGATTGAGCAACATGAAACAGTTCCGTGCTGAGTTTGCTCAGACAGTGGTTGATGCGCAGCAAAACGTAGTGCATGAGGCCCAAGGCACGCTTACTATGACCCGTCCCAATAAACTTCGCTGGGAAACAACATTTCCAGATGAAACATTGCTTGTAGCCGATGGAGATGCAGTTTGGAATGTGGATACCTTCGTAGAGCAGGTGACGGTGCTATCTCAAGATAATGCGATTAAGGATAACCCTATCGTTTTGCTTACATCTACAGATGAAGCGACGTGGTCAAAGTTTTCTATCAGCCAAATGAACAATGGTGTACCTACCAACACTTCGGCAAGCGATATCAATAACGATACGGTGATGCAAAGTTATCAAATCACGCCTAAAGAAGAAGGGGGGCAAATCGTTACTCTCACGCTGTCTTTCAACCAAGATAACGAACTGGCTTCGCTCAATATGCTAGATGCTCAACAACAGGTAAGCACCTTAGTATTCAATAATATTGAAACCCGTTTTCCTATTCCTGCCGATACATTTTCAGTAGATATCCCAGATAGCTTTATAGTTGATGACCAGCGTTAAACAAGACTTCGCGCCGTTGGCGGCGCGCATGCGCCCCGTTACCATAGCGCAATATAGCGGGCAAGAGCATCTACTGGGAGAAGGCAAACCACTTCGTAAAATGTTAGAGGCAGGGCACTGCCACTCAATGATTTTATGGGGGCCTCCAGGCACCGGAAAAACGACGCTTGCTGAGCTTATCGCTCAGTATACTAATGCGTCTGTATTACGTATTTCGGCGGTTACTTCTGGAGTTAAAGACATTAGAGCGGCTATGGAAACGGCTGAAGATAATGCCCGTTATAATCAGCGAACGCTGCTTTTTGTTGACGAAGTTCACCGGTTTAATAAAAGTCAGCAGGACGCCTTTCTCCCGTTTGTTGAATCAGGTGTTGTCACCTTCATAGGCGCAACAACAGAAAACCCTTCATTTGAACTAAACAAAGCCTTGTTATCTCGGGTGCGTGTGTATGTGTTAAAGACGCTGGAACAACACGCGCTGTCAGAGTTAATTGATAGGGCGCTAGTCGATACTGAAAAAGGACTGGGCGACAGGGCTCTTGGCATTGATGAAACAGCAAGAAACGCCCTTATAGATTTAAGCGGTGGTGATGCCCGCCGTCTTCTCACTTATTTGGAGCTAGCTGCAGATTTCACAAGCGCTAACGACATTACCGTTAGCGATGTTGAACATGCTGTGGGCGAGAAAGTGGCGAGCTACGACAACAAGGGCGATACCTTTTATGACCTGATTTCAGCCTTTCATAAATCCGTGAGAGGCTCAGATCCTGACGCTGCGCTTTACTGGTACGCAAGAATTCTCGATGGTGGCGGTGACGCGTTATATGTGGGAAGACGGCTTCTGGCTATTGCGTCGGAAGATATTGGTAACGCCGACCCAAGGGCGATGCAGCTATGTATCAATGCCTGGGATACCTTTCACCGCGTAGGGCCCGCAGAGGGTGAACGCGCTATTGCGCAAGCTGCAGTATATTGCGCATTAGCAGCAAAAAGTAATGCGGTTTATATGGCGTTTAACGAAGCAAAAGCACTGGCGCGCAAGACCTCAGATGCGTCGGTTCCTATGCATTTGCGAAATGCGCCAACAGGGCTTTTGAAAGAGCTAGGCCACGGCGATGGTTACCGTTATGCGCACAACGAGCCAAATGCATTCGCCGCAGGTGAGTCCTACTTTCCTGAGAGCCTTACCGGTACTCGCCTATACAACCCCAATGAGCGTGGTTTAGAAAAAGCCCTAAAAGCGAAACGTGAATTTCTCGACTCACTTAATGCGAGAAGTAACAATAAAAGGTAAAGTTGCACACGTGCACCTCAATGATTTCAAGTAATATCAAATAGCTTATAAAAAGAACGCGCTAGGGAGTTTTTCGTGCCTCAAGGGTTAGCTTTGTATTGTTTTATTGCCGCTGGCGGGGCAAGTGGTGCCTGTTTACGCTATTTTGTTACTACAAGTGTTGATTCCTTATTTGGAAAACACATGCCGTTTGGTACACTAGCGGTGAATGTGGTCGGTTCGTTTGCACTCGCATTGCTGTACGGTTTTATCGAACGTCATGATTTAAGCGAATCCCCATACCGAGCGCTTATTGGTGTAGGGTTATTAGGTGCCTTTACCACATTCTCAACATTTTCCGTTGAAACCTTAACTTTATTAGAAAACGGGTTGTGGCTTAAAGCCGCAGCAAATGTATTTCTTAACGTTGGCGCTTGCCTTATAGCAGGTTGGCTAGCCATTCAATTAATGAAAGGATAAGTAGAAACACATGTTAGATCCAAAGTGTTTGCGAAGCGATATAGAACAAACAGCTAAGCGATTGGCTGCCCGTGGTTTTAACCTCGATGTAGCAGCTTTCAGTTCGCTTGAAGAAAAAAGAAAAACACTTCAGTCCAGAACACAGGATCTGCAAAACGAGCGAAACGTACGAAGTAAATCCATTGGTAAAGCAAAAGCGCAAGGTGAAGATATTGCGCCGCTTCTCGCAGAAGTGGGTAAGCTTGGTGACGAGCTTGATGCCGCTAAAGCCGAGCTTAGTGAACTGTTAGATGAAATTAATACCTTTACCCAAGGCATTCCTAATTTACCACATGAGTCGGTGCCGGAAGGTGAAAACGAAAACCACAACGTTGAGATTTCTCGTTGGGGCGAGCCGCGTACGTTTGATTTTGAAGTAAAAGATCACGTAGATGTTGCAGAAGGCTTGAACAACGGCTTAGATTTCGCAACCGCCAGTAAGCTTACGGGCAGCCGCTTTGTTGTTATGCGCGGTGATATCGCTCGCTTGAACCGTGCTATTGCTCAATTTATGCTAGACATCCATACTCAAGAGCATGGCTATCAAGAAATGTATGTGCCTTATTTGGTTAATGCAGACAGCTTATACGGCACAGGCCAGTTGCCTAAATTTGGTGAAGATCTTTTTCACACCAAACCAGCAACAGAAGAGGGGCAGGGGCTAAGCCTTATTCCAACGGCAGAAGTACCGCTGACAAATATTGCCCGTGATGAAATTTTAGATGTGAAAACATTGCCAGTGAAAATGACGGCGCACACGCCTTGCTTCCGCTCAGAGGCCGGTTCGTACGGACGTGACACCCGAGGCCTTATCCGTCAGCACCAGTTCGACAAGGTTGAACTTGTGCAGCTAGTTAAGCCAGAAGATAGCTTTGACGCACTTGAAGCACTTACAGGTCATGCCGAAATTATTCTGCAAAAGCTAGAGTTGCCGTATCGTAAAATGCTGTTATGCACGGGTGATATGGGCTTTGGCGCGTGTAAAACCTATGACCTTGAAGTATGGCTACCTGCGCAAAATACATACCGTGAAATTTCTTCGTGTTCAAACATGCTGGATTTCCAAGCGCGACGTATGCAGGCACGGTTCCGCAACCCTGAAACCAATAAACCTGAATTGCTACATACATTGAACGGTTCTGGTTTGGCTGTAGGGCGTACGCTTGTTGCTATTTTAGAGAATAACCAGCAGGCAGACGGAAGCGTTACTATTCCAAAAGCGCTAGTGCCTTACATGGCAGGGCAAGAGGTTATCAAGGCTTCTTAACAATTTATCCGCGGGGCGCTTTCAACGCGTACAGACTTAAGGCTGAAACCTCAATAAAGTGACTAAGCAAACATTAAACAAAAACCGACATTGCAATTCAGTGTCGGTTTTTTATTTTCAAGCCAGTATAAATTTTCATACTTTTTGTAATACGTTAGTGGAAAATTTCAACAAAACCTCAGTAAAGTTAAATAAACTTAATATATTCAAAATCTTATAAACACAATTTCACTAGGTTAAAGTTGTTTCAAAATGTAAACGAGAGCTGACTTTGAGTAAAAAACTTATATTTTTCATTCACTAATGTCATTACATTCACTTCTTTACATGTCTTATACTTTTGGCTAATGTTGCGCGTGCGTGATAAAAAAGAAATATTTCTTTCCTTACGGCAGAAAAAATTGATTCATAAGTCAAAAAAGACGTTTGGGGATAAGGGAAATGTCCATCTTGGAATTTCCGTTACCTCAGCAAAATTCCAGGGAACACACATGTTTAAGAAAAACCTCATTACCACGACGTTGCGAAATGCTGCGTTGATTGGTCTTGTCGGCTCAATTGCCTATCCAGTTTTAGCCCAAGAAAATTCAGTAGATGAAGAGTCGGTTGAAAAAATTAAAGTAACGGGCTCGCGTATTAAGCGTGCAGAGCTTTCAACGCCAGCGCCGATTGTTTCAGTAAGTGCGGAAGAAATTAAGCGTTTCGGTACGCCTGACTTAGGTAGTATTCTTGCTGAACTTCCTGCAATTGCAGCAGGTTCAACCTTAATTGGTAACAATAACAGTAATGCTAATGCTGGCCTAAGTTCGCCAGATTTACGATCTTTGGGTGAAAACAGAACGCTAACGCTGGTTAATGGTAAACGTCACGTCGCAGGTTCACCATTTTCAAATGCGGTAGACACAGGTTCAATTCCTGCCGCTATGATTGAGCGAATTGAAGTTATTACCGGTGGCGCGTCAGCTATTTATGGTTCAGATGCGGTATCAGGCGTAATCAACGTTATCCTTCGTGACGATTATGAAGGACTAGAGTTTAGATTCGATGGTACTACGGACCTTGAAGGCGTTGGAAATAGAACTAATAATTTTAGTGCGCTATACGGACACACAACAGAAGACGGTAAAGGTAACATCACTTTCTTTGCTGAAAAGAACAACATTAACCAAGTTATGCAGCCTGAGCTTCAACAGGCAGCTGCATGGGGAACGATTGTTAACCCATTAGATACTGGCGAAAACGACGGCATTGCAGATAGACTACGTGTTCCGTTTGTTGGTTCAGAGATGATTAACCAGTACGGCGTTATTAATCCATTTGGTGGTGGTCCTAGAATCACATTCATGCCAGACGGCACGCCTATGGATCAAGTTAGTCGCCTGGAAAATAATAGCTTCGCGTTTGGTAATTTCGATCAGCGTTACGACTCTGTTTTCTTCGGTGAAGACTATGTCAACTATATCCCAGACCAAGAAACGGTCACTTTAGCAAGTACGTTTCGCTATGACATTACAGACAATGTTCGTTTTTATGGCGACGTTAAACACGTAGATAAAAAGATTGAACAGCAATTTCAGCCTTCTTTCCGCTTTGGTGGTGTATTTGTAGACGTAGAAGACAACGCGTTCTTGGACGAATCTACCCGTTCACGCCTTCTAGATGGCGGTCAATCAGTGGTAGAAATGTCACGCTTCTTTACCGATATTGGTAACCGAACAGCGTCTAACGACCGAGAGCTCTTCCGCTTCATTGGTGGTTTTGAAGGCTATTTCTCGCTAAGCGATACTGAGTTCGATTACGACGTATACTACACGCGAGGTGAAGTGTCGAACGTGCGTCGTACCTTGAACGATTTGATTCCTTCAAACTTCTTAGCAGCACTGGATTCGGTCATTGATCCGGAAACAGGTCAAGCTGCGTGCCGCAGCCAAGTTCCTTCGCTTCAGGGCGATGACTATGAAGACCCAGCATTGGTTAACCCAGAAAACTGTGCCCCGTTTAATCCGTTTGGATTCGGTCAAGCAAGTGCTGCTGCTGCAGACTTCATCGCTGGTGATGTACAACGCGAAGATGAAATCACTCAAGAAATGATTGGCGGAACTCTCGCATTCGATTCTGCTGAGTGGTTTGAGCTTCCTGGTGGTCCATTAGGTATCGCCTTAGGCTACGAGTACCGCGAAGAAGAGGTGGAGACAACGACCGATGAATTAACGCAACAAGGCGTATTCACCAACGCCGCAACGCCAAACTCTTTTGGTGGTTATGATGTTAGCGAGTTCTTCGTCGAACTTCGTCTACCACTTCTTAGTGACGTTATGTTGGCAAAAGAGTTATCACTTGATGCGGCATATCGTACAGCTGACTATTCTCATGCAGGTAGTGCAGATGCGTGGCAAGTAGGCTTTATGTGGGCGCCGATAGAAGATGTGCGAATTCGCGGTACAGTAGGTGAGGCTGTTCGTGCACCTAACGTTGATGAAGCATTCTCTCCTCAATCACCAGGTTTCGCTAATATTAACGACCCTTGTGATGCCGATAACATTAATGACGATCCTGATCGCGCGGCTAACTGCCTAGCACTTGGTATTCCTGCTGGTTTCGAAGCAAACGATAACGTAAGTATTGAAACAGTATCTGGCGGTAACCCTGATCTGTTTTCTGAAAGCAGTGAATCAAAAACCGTAGGTGTTGTTTGGACCCCAGAGTTCTTAGAAAACTTCTCTGTAACTCTTGATTTCTACGACATTGAAATTGAAGATGCAATCACGGAAGTTGGCGCACAAGACATTCTTGATAACTGTGTGGATGCAACCGGTGGCCCTGACGCAGGCTTCTGCTCTCAGATTGACCGTGACGAAAATAATGACGTTGCAGTTGTACGATCTGGCTTTATCAACGCTTCTGCACTCAAAACGTCGGGCGTTGAATTCCAAATCCGCTATACCACTGAACTGGGTGATTTAGGTCTACCAGGTGAACTTCGCTTAAACCTTCAAGGGAATAAAGTGAACGAACTTGAAGAGTATGCGTTCCAAGACCGCCCAGATGAAATCAACGTAGAAGTAGGCGAGGTAGGTGACCCTGAGTATCAGTTAAGAACCATTGTTGACTATCGTCTTGATGAGTGGAACTTCAACTACACGAGTCGTTTTATTGACCGTTCTGCATTATTTGACGTTTCACCAGGTGCTGATTCTCCGGAAGACGTGTCTCCGGCCTTTGTTGGAAGTATCTGGACTCACGACTTCAGCATTGAATATACCTACAACGAAAATGTTGACGTTTACGTAGGCCTAAGAAACGCGTTTAACAAAGTACCACCTGGCTATACATTCAACCCGCTATATGACTTATTAGGTCGCAGATTGAATGCTGGTATTACTGTTCGCTTCGAATAAGTTCGGCTAAATACTAAGAGCCATCGCGTTATGTGATGGCTCTTTTTCTGTTATTTTCCAAACAACTTCTGTACTTTAAACTGTAGGCAGTCTTTTCTAGATGTTTTATGTGCGGATTTATACAACGTATTACTGACTCACCTCACGTTATAGCACTACTTGAAGAAGTAGGGCTTACGCAAACCATTCCGCTTTTTGTTGACGAGTACTCCTCAAGCAACGTCATTAACTTCTATCCTGCATTTGGTAAAGCGCCCGAAAAGCAAATTACCAATTTAATCGTGTCTGGAGATAGCACCATAGATGCAACATGGTGGTTTGACGCCAAGCCCGTTGGTGACACACTCAAAATTGGCGATAGAACCACGTTTAACGCCCGCAATCTAGATAGCCCTTATTGGGGAAAGTTCATCCGAGAGCGGCGAGCAGTGGTTGTAGCAACAGCGGTAGGGGAGTCGAACCCAGTTGGAAAAGGAAAAGCACATTATTTAATGAAGCCCACAAGCGGAGCATTGCTCATCGGCGCAGTATACCGGCGCTTTAGCAATGGGCTGTTTTCCTGTGCGGTTGTGACGCGGCCGCCTATCGAAGGCTTTAGCCAGTACCATGAAAAATCTATTCCCTGTTTTCTTCCTCATGATAGTCATGCTATTAATGCGTGGCTAACCGCTGACACACAAGGCTCATTAAATAATGAGGTAGAGTATATTTTGAATAATCCTCGTATTTATACCCACCTTGAAGTAACGCGAGTAAAGACGTTTAAAAGTGCAGAGGCAATAGGAGACACGCAATTACTTAAGGCTTGGTAGCGTTTTTTTATAAACGCAATAGTGGCCCAGTGCAAGAATCTACCAAGGTACAAGTTTTTCATTATGTGTAGGGCAGGCGGCTCAGTCTTCAACAGCCGCCTATATTTAACTATTTATTAAGGGGAGTGCTATCTAAGATAAGAAAGTAGAGTTTCCTCATCGGCACCTAAAACATTCTTCGTTACTTCTTTATCGACAACGTCGGTACACGCGGATGACATTTCATTCCTGAGTTTTCCCAGAAAACCTGGTCCACTAATAATATCTATAGAGCCCAACGCACCTCGTTTACGCTCACCATCTAGCCAGTCTGCAATATCACTGGCGAAACGCTCATCTTCAAGTTCAGCTGCGTCTTTTCGATTCATACTGTCCACGCCGGGTACTTGCGACGCAGGAGCCGACTGTCTTCCCGGCCTGTCGGTGTAGATATTTTGATCGCTGGCGTCACTAAATTCGTTATGCCACTTTTTAACTTCAACAAGCGCGGTTCCATGATTGGTATAGGTGTAAGCAATAGCGTTGTCGTGGTTGGCAACGATTACGTAGTGTTTTTGAACTGTCATACAGCCTCCTATGTCCATTTATGTAAAACATTCACGTTTCTGGTGTTTTGCAAAGGCAAATATGAAAAATGTGCCTGAAACAGCAAATAAAACGCTAATGTAAAGGAGTTGTTGCAATATCGGCACCAATACCAAAAAAACATCAATAATGCGCGCTTGAAAGGGCCTAACGAAGGCTGGCTATTGTTACCACGCTAATTAGACTTTGGTTTTTTCTTGATAGAGCGCTTGTTTAAAAACTAGCAGCAGACGTTACTCTTTGAAGGATAAGAGAAATGGAGCAAGGCGCGTTTAAACCGGTAGGCTAGCGGTTATTGCTAGCGCTTCAACTATGACGCCAAAATATTGTAAAAAAATCTTTTTAAATAAAGCGTTATAAACACTTAGCCGGTTTAGGTAATCCAGCCAGTTTGGTGGCTTGCTTAGCAGGGCCTTTTTTAAACAGCCGCTGCAGGTAGCGGCTATTACCTTTTTCTGGACCAAATTTATTAGCCATGGCTTTTACGAGGGCGCGGATCGCTGGGCTGGTTTCGTACTCTTCATAGAAAGCGCGCACGAAACGAACCACTTCCCAATGCGCTTCAGTTAATTGAATGTTTTCTTCTTGCGCCAGTGTCTCAACCATTCCTTCTTCCCACTGCGTGTAGTCGATCAAATACCCGGCTTTGTCCGTAGGAATTTCTTGGCCCTTATAATTAAAGCTATAGGTTTCTTGCGTCATGAAAGAGTAATCCAGTGTATGTGTTTTGCTGACAAGGCTGCTAATTCTCTAGAAGTGATAGGTGTAGCGTAATCCGGCAGCGTAGCGCCTCGTGAAGATGCATCGCTATCGATAAATGCCAAACTGAACGGTGATTCTTCTTTGCCGCTATTTGTTAATTTTTCAAAAAATGCGCTTTCGATTTTAGGGGCATATACGCCGTCGCTTACACACACAACACTTAAATCTGCGTTTGATTGTTTAACGGCAGCCGTTAGAAACTGTTTATCAGCAATAGAGAGTGTTGGGGTTGAGATAGTAATAAGCATTAGAAGGTCACCACATGGTCAACGCTTTGTATAAGGGCAAGTTTTTCAGCTGGATTTATCCACTCACATTCAAGTTCCTCAAACAAATCGGTATTTGCAAGAACATGGTCAATATCGTAATTCTCTGCACTTGTTTTACATACAAAGCATTCTTCTATATCAAAAAAGGGCATACTGGCTAGGCGCTTAGTATGATTCTTAAGCCCTTTAATTGACGCTGATTTAACAAGCTGAAGCACGCCTTGGTTTTCAAAGATCACCTTTACTTCGTGCCCGTAGTTTGTTGCAGCGAGGGCGAAATCTAAACCGTCTTGGCTTTTCGCATTAGAAAAGGGGCCTTGCGTAAATCTAATAAGTAAACGTGCCATTAAAATTGCACCAACCTGTTACACTCATGAAGGGCAGTAAAAAACTCGCCCAAACCTGCTTGTTCAAACGGCGCTGCAAGGTTGGCGTGTGCAATGCCATTCTCTTTCGCTTCTAATTCACTCACAATGCCTCGCTTAACTGCAGCAGTAATGCACACCAGTAGCTTAACGTTGTGCGCAGTTGCGAGTGCTCTCCAGCTATCAAGCGCAAATAGCTCGTCACCAGTGTTAAGCATTAAACTGTTGGTGTGATAGACCCCGTCGCTGTAAAAAAAGACGTGGTTAATTACATCGCCGTTATCAATGGCACCTTGCACAAAGGCGAGGGCGCGTAAAGCTGTGTCGCCTTGAAACGGTGATGATGTGATAAGTATTGAATATTCTGCCATACAAATAAAAACACCCCGTTTAAGGGGTGTTTGTCTTTTAAACCTTTAACGCTGTATTAATCGTCGCCGCCAAATGCACCTAGAAGGTGAAGGATAGACGTGAACAAATTGTATATGTTCAAGTATAGCGAAACTGTCGCGCGAATGTAGTTTGTTTCACCACCGTGGATGATACGGCTTGTGTCAAACAAAATGAAGCCTGACATGATGAACACAATCGCTGCGCTGATTGCTAGGCTTACCGCAGGCACTGCGAAGAAGATATTCGCAATAGCGGCTACAAGCACTACAACTAGACCCACAACCAAGAAGCCGCCCATAAACGAGAAGTCTTTCTTAGTAGTAAGGGCGTAGCCAGATAGCGCAAAGAACACAAGTGCTGTTGCACCTAGTGCTTCCATGATTAGGCCGGGACCTGCTACACCTAGATAGAAATTAAGCGTGTAGCCTAGTGATGCACCCATTAAACCTGTGAATGCAAACACCCAGTAGATACCAGATGCTGAATCAGCTTTTTTCTGCACTACAAATAGAGTTATAAAAGCGCCGATAGTCATAACAAGAGACATCATAGGAGAAATGCCTACCGCCATTGCTATACCAGCACAAACCGCACTAAACGCTAGTGTCATCGCAAGCAGCATATAGGTGTTGCGTAGAACCTTGTTCGTCTGCAATACCGATGGTTGAGATGCACTTGAATACATCGAACGTTGATCCATTGTTTCCTCCAACAGGACTTATGATATGACCAAAATGGTACACAATTATTTAGTGTATGTTGTATGGGTTTTAGTTCCCATTTTCAAGTAGTTTCAGATGAAAATGGTGTCAGGTGAATACAAAACCATCTTTTATGCGCGTGAAGCCGTGTATTTGTTTGATTTCTCGGCACTTGAACAACTTTTTTAATTTTTCGCTTTACAGTCATAAAAATATCATTAAGATACGCAGC
>NZ_BLIJ01000043.1:0-4192 GCF_009811475.1 Alteromonas sp. KUL150 | reverse complement strand
CCTCTTTATTAATTTAAACTTTAGTATAAGACCACAGTCGCATTGTTACATCCCATTCACATGTTTAGGCTTGCGTTTTCTTCGCGCAATCAAAAGGTGTTATGTGTCACAAGAAAGCTCTTCTTATCAAAACCTTCACAAGCCAAGTAACAAATTTAATTCAAGAGACGAATATTTAGACCACGAGCTACAAATATTAGCGCCTAAGCGATGGCGCTTGAATTTACCAGGAAGAGACTACCGCATTGAGTGGGAAGACTGCGTTCCGGGCATGGCCGCAACCATAGGTAAAATCGTAATGGTTGCAGCGGTTGTCGGTGCATTTGCTGCGCCTTTAGGGCTATCGCCAGAGTTTGTCATTGAAAACGTACGTTTTGAATTACTTATTGCTGCAATCTTATTCGTCGTTTTGATTTCAGGTTTTTTAAACCCTTCTGCTAATTTGGCTGGAACACACGGCCCGCTTCTTCCGCTGGTCCCGCTTATCGTGGCGTCAGGCGGCCATCCAATGGCCCTTGGTTTACTCATAGGCTTATTCGGCTTTATTTTAGGAATAACCAAAGGCGGAAGTCTGTTAGCTAAACTAACCAGTAATGGCGTATGTGGCGGTCTACTATTGTACCTAGGCTTTATTGGTATTACTGGGCAAGTAAAAAAGCTCTTCGCATGGGCAGAAAGCTTCGATATGGCTTATTTAGCCTTTGTGGTAATTATCGCTACTATTTTAATGTATGCATGGCTAGAGCATATAAAGAAACGTTGGTTAGCCATACCACTCGGTGCGGTAATGGCAGCAATTATTGCTTTTTCCTTTGGTGCTCCTTTTGAATTTACCACGTCGCCCGGTATCCCTAATTTAAATCCTGCATATTGGTGGGGCGAAGACACAGGGTGGAAATTAGGTTTACCCGACTGGTCGCATTTCATTGCTGTGTTACCTTTCGCCGTGCTTGCCGTGTCTATGTGGTCACCGGATTTTTTGGGTCACCAAGTATTTCAAAAGCTAAGTTATCCTAAAAAGAGCGAACGAGCCCACATGAATATAGATGACACCATGATTGCTGCTTCGAGTCGTCAGGCTGTGGGCAGCTTGTTGGGCGGCGGAAATATTTCATCATCGTGGGGTACCTATATTATACCGGCTTCCATTGCACGTAGACCCATTCCCGGTGGCGCGTTAGTGACAGGCTTTTTATGTGTGGTCGCAGCACTGTGGGGGTATCCCATGGATTTAGCTATTTGGCCGCCAGTGCTATGCGTTGCGCTAATTGTTGGTGTGTTTTTGCCGTTAATGGAAGCAGGTATGCAAATGACCCGTGAAGGTAAGACAACCCAGTCAGCGGCTCTGGTGGTTATCTCATCAGTTCTGGTGAATCCGGTGTTTGGCTGGTCATTCACTATGTTGTTAGACAATTTAGGTCTGGTCGGTTGTAAGGATAGAGCTGGTGAACTTGGTAAAGCGGGCCGTTGGCTGATCCCCGGTATTACGTTTTTAGTGCTTTGTACCGTAATGGCATTAATTGGAATGTTCCCTGGTGTGCCAGCATTAATGGAAGCATTTAGGCAATAAAGATGGTGAAAAGATTATGCGTAACCTTTTTACTGGTCCCAATAGGGCGTATCTTTAAAATATTCGCAGAGAAAGTCTATGAAAACCCTCAGTTTATTTGATATGAGCTTTCGATGTGGGTAAACCGCATACAAAGAAATAGACTGAGGGACATAGTCTTCGAGTATTGATATGAGTTCGCCCTTACTTAAGGCTTCTCCAGCAATGAATGTAGGCTGCAAAACGTAGCCTTCTCCTTGCTTTGCAACATTTGTAAGTACCTCACCATTATTAGCCGTTAGCTTTGGCGTTACTTTTTGCGCGTTCGCCTTGAGGGCTGCAATGAGCGTTGACGCTTCGTTATCATAGTTCACATAAGAATATTCAAGATAGTGTTCAGGTTTAAGATCTTTTGGGTGGCGTGGTGTGCCATATTTTTGAAGATAAGCAGGAGAGGCGCATAGCGCGAGTTTGATGGAGGTGATTTTCTTAGCAATAAGCGATGAGCTAGTCAGGTTTCCAGCTCGCAAAGCAACATCGAACCCCTCATCTATCACATCAATTTTTCTATCATTTAATTGCAAATTTATAGAAACGTTTGAATGTGCCTGCTGAAATGCGCTAAGCGCTCCAGCTAAATGTAACGTGGAAAATGAAACTGGTGCACTCACGTGCAATAAACCTTTTGCCTCAGAACTTAACTGTCCGAGCTGACTCTCCATATCATTAACGCTTTCAAGAATATGATTTGCATGTTGCAAGCACTGCTGGCCCGCTTCTGTAAGATGTATTTTTCGCGTGGTGCGATTAAATAGTCGGGTATCAAGTTGTTTTTCAAGCTCAGCGATATATTTACTTACCAGCTGATTAGACGTATCGAGCTTAAGTGCTGCCCTTGTAAAGCTTCCTTCATTCGCAACAACGCTGAATGTTTTCAGCAGAGATAACTTATCCATAATTTTTGATGATTAACAACAATTTGTTGGTAATCATTCTATATTTTGCCGCTTTATTCAATAGCTGTTGGTAACTATTCTAACGGCATAGGGTTAGCGGGCCACGTGGTTAAGAGTGAGTAGGTCGCTGATCAAATCTAATACTTAATATTCGAGGATACGACAATGAACAATCAATTTATCGCAAATATTTTCACGTCTAACAACAGTGTTTCTAGCCTAGTGCTGCGTGTACCTGTGGGCATTATTCTAACCGCCCATGGGGCGCAAAAGCTTTTTGCGTGGTTCGGTGGCTACGGTCTTGAGGGCACAGGTCAATGGATGGAAAGTATTGGTCTAGCCCCGGGCTTTTTAATGGCACTACTTGCGGGGAGTGCAGAATTCTTTGGTGGGCTAGCGCTTATTTTGGGGGCGCTTACTCGTCCTGCAGCATTAGTGAGTGCATTTACAATGTTGGTAGCGATATTGAGCGTTCATGCATCGAACGGCTTATTTATGAGCAATAACGGTTATGAATTTGCGCTTGCACTGCTAGCAGCTACAGCTGCTTTAACTATTCAGGGTGGTGGCAAGTTTTCTGTTGATGGGCTCATCAGCGATAAATTGACAAAGTGAATACAGTAAAAATAAGCGTTACTAAAACTGACCAATATTCACGTTTATAAGGACTGTATCGATGGTGAGTTCCACACAAATTACAACGGCGTATATTTCTCATGGCGGAGGTCCGCTTCCGCTTCTTGAGATGCAATCAAGTGAGGCGGCAGCGCGTCCTGATTACCATAGAGAAATGATTGACGTTCTAACCGCGCTTTCAGAAGAAATACCAAAGCCAAATGCAATAGTTGTGATAAGCGCACATTGGGAGAGCCGTGAAATCAACGTAACAACAAACGCTTGTCCAACGTTAATTTACGACTATTACGGGTTTCCTGAAGAGGCATATTCAATTAGATATGACGCGATAGGGGAGCCTAGCCTAGCTACATCAATCGTAGACGGTCTAAATAAAAAGGGAATTAATGCAAGCGGGAATGGAACTCGTGGCTTTGATCACGGGATGTTTATTCCACTTAGCATTATGTACCCGGATGCAGACATTCCCGTCGTTCAGCTTTCGCTTGCAGCAGACCTAAACGCTGCAAAGCATGTTGCACTTGGTGAAGCGTTAAGGGATATACTGGCAGCTCATCAATCCATGGATCGGATTTTAGTGTTGGGGTCAGGGTCTTCTTTTCACAATATGAAGGGCTTTTTCGATAACTCCGACACTGCGCTAAAAAGAGCACGTAATTTTAACGCTTGGTTACAAGATACTATACATTCTAGTGCTTACAGCGAAAGCGAGCGAAGGGGAAAATTGATAGAGTGGTTTAAAGGGCCTAACGCCCTATATGCACATCCGAGGGAAGAGCACCTGTTACCGTTACATGTGTGTTACGGTTTAAACAATAGGGCATCAGACAAAGCAATATCGCTAACTTTGCTAACCAAGCCTGCAAGCATGTTCCTGTGGCAAAACAACCTGTGAATGTGTCGTCTTTTTTCTTGAATCTTCTTATGTTTGTCAAATATTAAACATATCGTTCATCAATTGTTCGCTTGAGCGTGAAAGTTCAAATTAGTGCTTTACACCCTTGGTTAAATCATTAAGATACTCAGCACTTGAGGAGAGTTGGCAGAGCTC
>NZ_BLIJ01000042.1:0-4886 GCF_009811475.1 Alteromonas sp. KUL150 | reverse complement strand
AGACGAAGTAAAAGGTGCGCTGAGTTTCAATAGAAAGTTGGTTAAACGCTTTTTCCAACACTATGGCATTTCGGTTGAATTTACCATGGGACGCGCAGGGTATTTTCTATGGTTAAATCTAAAAACGTTTAGCGCAACACGTACTGAATCATCGTCCTTGATAGCTAATGAGACCGATAGTGAAAGGCAAAAGCACGAATCAAATCAATCGAGCTCCTATGACAAAGCCGATAAAAGTCATCAGCGTACGCGTGAACCGTTTTATTCTCCAGCTAAAACCGTTGAGACATGTATTGACCGAGGCGTTATTGGGAATGATGGTGCGCCTTTTGGGGCGCCAGATCACATTCGACTCAATTTAGCTTGTCATCCAGCCTTAATAGAAGAAGCATTACTACGTCTATGCTTTGCTACTGAATCTATATAACGTCATCTCTCATATCCTTATTTATAGAACGAAAAGCTCAATAATCTGACATTTAATTTCTAGTTATTGGAATCTAAAATAATTGGTATCAGAGTAAGCGTAGTTTTTGTGCGATGTATTAAATAAGAAAACGTACGCCTTACCATTAGAGATTCAAGAGGAAAAGGTAATGATTTATTTGAGACGGGCAAATGAACGAGGGCAGGTAGATTTCGGTTGGCTGAAGAGTCATCACAGCTTCTCATTTGGCCACTACTATGACGCAAACCACATGGGCTTTTCGGTACTGCGTGTTATTAACGATGATGTAGTGCAACCAGGCAGAGGGTTTGAGACACATGGGCACAGAGATATGGAAATCATTTCTTATGTGGTGAGTGGTGCGTTGAAACACAAGGACAGCAATGGAAATGAGTACACGGTGCCAGCTGGCGACGTGCAGGTAATGAGTGCAGGAAAAGGAATCATGCATTCTGAGTTCAATCCGTCAAACAATGAAGCGGTCAACTTTTTACAAATATGGATTGTGCCAGATGAAAAAGGAGGGAAACCGAGCTATGCGCAAAAAACCTTTGGTAAAAATAATCACGGCGCTTTGAATCAAGACGAGCCGTTAGAACTACTCGTGAGCAGTGACGGTAGAGAAGGGTCGTTAAAGATAAAGCAAAATGCTGAGATATCCCGGTTAACGCTTAATGCAAATGAAACATGGAGAAGTGCAACTAAGTCACGTAAAGGTTATCTGCATGTGATATCTGGCAATGTGAGGGTTTCATCCCAAAGCACAGTTGAGTCTGAGTCTATTAACCTGGGAGCTGGAGACGCAATAGGTATATATGAACACGATTCATTTTCAATAGATGCAATTGAAAATGCAGTGGCACTTTGGTTCGACTTGCCAGTTTGATTATCCAAAAGCAATTCAGATCAATAATTTAGTTTCAAATTGTGTATCTACACTTCACGAATCTCTATCTCGTGGTATGATGACTTGGTTATGGTGAGAGGCCCGTAATGTTAATTGTTATCGATGACAGTTGACTGATTTAACGGCCTCGAAACCAGATATCTATAAAACTGAAGTCAGTGAGATACTAGAGTGATAAAAATAATCCTAGCAGACGACCACGATTTGGTCAGAACAGGGATACGCCGAATTCTGGAAGACGTTAATGATTTCACTATTATCGCGGAAGCGAAAAATGGTGAAGACGCGGTACAGTGGTGCCGAAAAAATGCGCCAGATGTGGTACTCATGGACGTGAACATGCCTGGTATAGGCGGGCTCGAAGCGACAAAAAGAATTGTTCGAATGTCTGAAAATACGCGGGTCATTTGTGTGTCTATGCACAAAGAGAGCCCGATACCTATGCAGGTTATGGATGCCGGTGCCTTCGGCTTTCTAACGAAGGACGCGGAGCCTGATGAAGTTATTCTCGCTATAAGAAAAGTAGCGGCCGGGCAGAAATACATTGATAGCGAAGTGGCTAATAGTATCGCTATTGGTAAATTACTACCCAGTTCGGATAATCCATTTGATGAGTTATCGAGTAGAGAACTTACTATTGCCATGCGATTAACCGAAGGTCACAAAGTGCCAGATATAGCTCGAGAGCTATGTATTAACTCCAAAACTGTTAATACATATCGCTACAGAATGTTTCAAAAATTAGGTGTGAGTTCAGACGTAGAGCTAACCCATTTAGCTTACCGTCACAAGCTTATCAACCCTAATACCTTTTAAGCGTCGCAAAGCACGCAATGTCAAAGTAATTATGTCTGCATTCGATTCAGCAGCATTTCTTAAGAATTTAACCTCTCAGCCTGGTGTGTACCGCATGTACAATAACCAGGAAGAGGTTATTTACGTAGGAAAGGCCAAAAACCTCAAAAAGCGTGTGTCGAGTTATTTTCGTACTAACTTAGACAATGCTAAAACCCGCTCATTAGTCAGCCAGATTGCGAACATGGACGTTACTGTTGTTAACAGTGAAACCGAAGCGTTCTTACTCGAAAACAATTTTATCAAGAAATACAAGCCGCGTTACAACGTAGTAATGCGTGATGATAAATCCTATCCGTTTATCTTCTTATCAGATCATGAGCATCCGCGGCTTTCTTTTCATCGCGGTCCACAGAAAAAGAAAGGCGAATATTTTGGTCCTTATCCTAGTGCTTGGTCTGTTAGGGAGAGTTTGCGCTCAATGCAGCGTATATTTCCTGTACGTCAGTGTGAGGATAGCTACTATCGCGCGCGAAGCAGACCTTGCCTTCAATATCAAATGCAGCGGTGCAGTGCACCTTGTGTTGAAGGTTATGTGAGTGATGAGGAATATAAAGAGCAAGTAAATTTTGCCCGCTTGTTTTTAAAAGGAAAAAACCAGCAAGTTATTGGCGAGCTGGTGGATAAGATGGAAAAAGCCAGTGAAGCCTTAAATTTCGAAGCGGCCGCGCGTTATCGCGACCAGATAAACGCGCTTAGAAAAGTTCAAGAACGTCAGTGGGTAGCCGGTACACAAGATGAAATGGACGTATTCGGCTTTGCTTTTAAAGGCAATATGGCCTGTATTCAAGTAATGTTCATTCGCGAAGGCCAATTATTAGGTAGTAAAGCCTATTTTCCGAAAGTACCTAACATTGCTGATGAGCAAGAAGTGTTCGAGTCCTTCTTTTTACAATTTTATCTGGCAGGCAATAAAGTTATTCCCAAGCAAATTGTGTTAAGCAATACGCTAAGTGATGAGAGCGCGATAGCTGAAGTATTGGCCAGCGAAGCGGGGCATAAAGTACATTTCTTTAAAGGTGCCAGAGAAGAAAAACGGAAGTACCTTCAGCTCGCCCAATCAAATGCGCAAACAGCCCTTGAGGCACAATACAGCCAGCAGAAGTCAGTCTTTGCCCGCTATCTCGATTTAGAAGCGTCCTTGGAAGTAGAAACGCCCTTACAACGTATGGAGTGTTTTGATATATCTCATACCTCTGGGCAACAAACTGTCGCTTCCTGTGTGGTGTTCAATCGCGAGGGGCCACTAAAAAGTGACTACCGCAGATACAACATTGAAGGCATTACACCTGGTGATGATTATGCTGCCATGGCACAGGCGCTGAAACGCCGCTATAAATCAGTTAAGGAAGTGCAAAAAATTCCGGATCTGCTTTTGATTGATGGTGGTAAAGGGCAGCTTGCGCAAGCGGAACAGTTTTTCGAAGACTGGCCTCATGATAAAAAGCCTATGCTGTTAGGCGTAGCTAAAGGCACTACACGTAAGCCTGGTTTGGAAACCTTGATTCTTGCAGGTAGTCACCAAGTACTTCCTATGGACAGTCATTCTCCTGGGTTGCATCTCATCCAGCATATTCGCGATGAGTCTCACCGCTTTGCCATTACAGGGCATCGCAATCGACGTCAAAAGGTTAAAACAACCTCTAGTCTGGAAAGTATCCCTGGTATAGGCGCGAAGCGCAGGCAGTCTTTACTCAAGTTCATGGGAGGTTTACAAGGCCTCAAAAAAGCGAGCAAAGACGAAATTGCGAGCGTGCCTGGAATTAGCCCTGAACTGGCTGATACGATTTATGACCATCTGCATCAATAAATGAATGACTAACAAGCAATGCATTGCAATTTAAGGTAATGTGTAACGAGAATGAAAGGTGCCAAGCATCTAGGCGATCGCGCTAAACGCCCATAGAGGCATATAACACTGAGACGTATTTTTTATGTGGACTGTTCCAAACTGTATTACTTTATTTCGAGTAATTCTTATTCCTGTTTTTGTCACTGTATATTTCCTCGATTGGCGTTGGGCACAAGAAGCAGGTGCTTTTATTTTTTGGCTAGCTGCCATAACAGACTGGTTCGATGGTTATCTAGCGAGAAAACTTGAGCAATCCACGCCTTTTGGTGCGTTTCTAGATCCAGTGGCAGACAAATTGATTGTGGGCGCAGCACTTCTCATGATCACACATAGTTATGCAACCCTCTGGATAACATTGCCGTCGATAGCGCTACTGGTTCGTGAAATTTATGTTTCAGCACTACGAGAATGGATGGGCTCAAACGGTGTAAGGGATGCTGTTCAAGTATCTTTTATAGGCAAAGCAAAAACCACTGCGCAAATGTTAGCCTTAATAGGGCTTTTATCGGGTCTTGAGACATTCATGGGCTTTCCAATCTACTGGGTTTCTTTGGGTTATATTCTTTTATATTTCGCCGCAGTGTTGTCAATTTGGTCAATGGTTGTTTACACAAAAGCAGCTTGGCCACACCTTCGCGGCAATGCGATAAAGTGAAATTGATCGCGGTTTAATCAAAGTGAATAAAAAAATAGCAAACGATCATAAAAAACCGCATTTATCTCAATTTAAACACTTTTTTGTGTTGACAGTTTTGAATGGGTAGGTAGAATGCACCTCACATTTCGAGAGGACATCAACCAAACGAAATGGTCGATTAAGACAT
>NZ_BLIJ01000041.1:0-89122 GCF_009811475.1 Alteromonas sp. KUL150 | reverse complement strand
TCTCTCAAAGAGATGTTTTAATCACGCGCCAGACGCATCTGGCGGAATGGCAGAATGGCTATGCAGCGGATTGCAAATCCGTCTATCTCGGTTCGACTCCGGGTTCCGCCTCCATAAGCTGCAACGCAGCATCAGGTTCTACGCCTGACACCTTTGCTGAAAAGCAACCCGATGCCCGGGTGGTGAAATTGGTAGACACAAGGGATTTAAAATCCCTCGCTGGTAACAGCGTGCCGGTTCAAGTCCGGCCCCGGGCACCAATATTTTCCATTCTAAATCAATAGTATACGCTAATTTTGTTTTTGATGGGATCTCAGTGGGATCTTTTTGGAACATTTGCGATACCGTTTTTGCCATACCAGGCATTTCAGAATCCATTCATTTCTCGCTTTTTACGCTCTTTCACCGCGTATTACTATGGTAAAATCCGTAAAAAATTTTGGCAAAGACGCATTAACTTGAATTCCATTATGTCACTTCGTTTAGACGAACTTTCTCGTTCTGAACGTCCATTTCTCGCCCGTGGTAGCAAAGTAGTTCGATGTGATGCGTGCCTGCTACCAACGCAAAATTGTATTTGCACTTACAAGCCTGAAGCTGGCACTGACGTGGCAGTTTTATTTCTGATGTACAAAGGTGAATACTACAAGCCTACCAATACAGGGCGCTTAATTGCAGATGTAGTGAGAGATAATCACGCATTTTTATGGAAGCGCACTGACCCTGATGACGAGTTGATGCGCATCCTTGGTGACGAAAAATACTTCCCCATTGTGGTATTTCCACACGAATATGCGGCAATTGATCGCTGTATTCACACGCCGCCATTGAATACGGGCAAAACGTTACTATTTATCTTTTTGGATGGAACATGGCGTGAAGCAAAAAAAATGTTTGCTAAGAGCCCTTATTTACATAATTTTCCTGTGTTAGGCGTAAGCATGGATGCGGCTTCAGACTATCTGCTGCGAGAATCTACACATGATTTTCAACATTGTACCGCTGAGGTTGGTATAAGCGTTTTAGCACTAGCCGATCAAAAGCAAGGAGCACAAACGTTAGCGCATTATTTCAGCGTGTTTAGACGGGAATATTTAAAAGGTAAGCCACATTTGCAGCACAAGCTTGCGTTTGCCGAATCGCAGGTTAAAGATAGCGTATAAAAACCGTCACTTTAATTTGCGAAACTGTTGTTTTACATCCACTATTTTAATTCAATAAATCACGGAGAAAGCCAATGGCATCTGTTACTTTTCAAGGTAATGAAGTTAAAACAAAGGGTCAACTACCAGAAGTGGGTTCAAGTGCACCAGCATTTACCCTTGTCAAAACAGATTTGGGCGAAGTGACACTGTCTGAACTAGCAGGTAAAAACGTAGTACTCAATATCTTTCCGTCGATTGACACGGGTACCTGTGCAACGTCAGTACGTAAATTCAACGAGGAAGCGTCGAAGCTAGACAACACTACAGTAATTTGTGTTTCTGCTGACTTACCGTTTGCTGCTGGCCGTTTTTGTGGTGCAGAAGGTATCGAAAACGTACTTACCGGTTCTACGTTCCGTTCAAGCTTTGGCGACGATTACGGCGTGACCTTCGAATCTGCGCCTCTAACAGGCCTTCTTTCTCGCTCAGTAGTGGTTATCGATACAGAAGGCAAGGTGATTTACACAGAGCAGGTTGCAGAGACAACTGAAGAACCTAACTACGAAGCAGCCATTGCTGCATTGGGTTAACGTTTTTTAGCGATAATAGTTAAGTCAGTGCTTTTTGATATTAGATAATATCGCTAATAGTAGTCCGGTTTTTAGCGCTAGCTTTATTGCTTACTAAGGCCGGTATAGAAAGAGACACCCGCTTCGGTGGGTGTCATTAAGGAGAATGCTATGACGTCGGCGTTAATTTCAGTAGGTGATTTAGCCAACATAATGCAGCAAAAGCCTGTTACGCTTGTGCGGGCACTGATGGATGACCCCGTTTCTAAAACGCCTGACGCGCGAAACGCGATGGTGTTGCCAGCATCTGTCGACATTGATTTAGATGGAGACGGTAGCGATCACACCACAGGATTTCCTCATAGCATGCCTTCTGCAGATGCTCTTGCAATTTATTTGGGCAACCAAGGTATTACGGCTAACACACCAATAGCAGTTTATGATACTCGTGGCATGTACAGCGCGCCACGCGTATGGTGGATGTTAAAAGCTATTGGTCATCAAGACGTTTACATATTAGATGGTGGGCAACCGGCTTGGGAAAACGCAGGCCTTCCTATTTCTGAACAGCAGCAATATGGAAAATTAACCTATCAGGCCACGCCTTGCCCAGGCTGGTTTGCAAATTCCAGCGCTGTTCTTCAAGCATTAAACACCGAAGCGCAGTTAGTTGATGCTCGTAATGCGCTCCGTTTCAAAGGCGAGGTGCCAGAGCCTCGTCAAGGCGTGAGGTCGGGACACATGCCGGGCGCGTATAATGTTCCATTCGATACACTTCTAAAAAACGGCCATTTCCTTGCCAAGGAAGAACTGAACAAGGTTTTTGAGCAAGCAAATATCAATTTAGACAAGCCTATTATCTGTACCTGTGGTTCGGGTGTTACCGCGTGTATTATTGGCGTAGCTGCCTTGATGTGTGGAGCTACTCAAGTGTCAATTTACGATGGTTCATGGTCGGAGTGGGGCGCTGATACACAATTTCCTGTCATTAATGACCATACAAAATAAAGATGTGTGCGATGGCTGTTATTTGTTTTAACCTGGGGTAAGGTTATGACCAAATCTGCTCGCATATCTCACGTTTGAATCACGTTTATGAACACTAAAAACACGCTACCAAAAATAGTTGTACTTACGGGCGCAGGTATTTCCGCAGAGTCAGGGCTCAAAACCTTTAGAGACAATGATGGCCTTTGGGAAAACCATCGTGTAGAAGACGTTGCCACGCCAGAAGCTTTTGAGCGAAACCCCAGTTTGGTCTATCGTTTCTACAATGCTCGGCGCGCTCAGCTTCAGGAAGACGATGTTAAGCCGAATGCCGCTCATATGGCGCTTGCAAAGCTTGAAACCATATTCGGTGATAATGTAATGCTGGTTACGCAGAACGTAGACGATCTTCATGAGCGTGGCGGAAGCAAAAATGTTTATCACATGCACGGTGAACTGCTGTCAGCCCGATGCGCAATTTCTCAGGAAACGTTTGAATGGCGCGATAGTTTTGACCATACCTCGAAATGCCCATGCTGTAATCGGGTCACATTAAGGCCGGATATTGTGTGGTTTGGTGAAATGCCCATGTATATGGATGAAATATACAGTGCATTAGCAAACGCAGATTTATTTGTTGCTATTGGCACATCGGGCAATGTTTACCCGGCTGCGGGTTTTGTTCAGATTGCAAAAGAAAGCGGTGCACACACCATTGAAGCAAATTTAGCACCGGGCGCAACAAATGCCTTATTCGATGAATCGTTAACCGGTCCAGCGTCACATATCGTTCCCCGATGGGTAGACAACTTAATTTCAAAATACGCGCTGTAGGAGGCGCAAGATGCAGTATATGAACGAATTCCTTACCATTGCACTTGTACACCTTGTTGCAGTGGCAAGCCCAGGGCCTGATTTTGCTGTGGTGGTGCGAAATAGCGTAGCGTACGGAAGACGCATCGCGCTATATACTAGCGTGGGGATCGGTTTAGCGATATTGCTGCATGTTGCTTATTCGCTTGTGGGGCTGAGCGTAGTTATCGCCACGACACCTTGGTTATTTACCACCTTTAGCTATGCAGCTGCCGCATATTTGCTTTATCTGGCTTTTGGCGCGCTTAAAAGTGGGCCGGTCAAGCAGGATGAGACCCCTTCATTTGAAAAGAAGAGCACGCAAATTTCAGCTAAACGTGCGGTGTGGATGGGTTTTTTAACCAATGGTCTCAACCCAAAAGCAACACTTTTCTTTCTTTCTCTTTTTACAGCAATCATCAGTATCGATACCCCTTTTGCCGTAAAGTTAGGTTATGGTATTTATTTGGCTATAGCGACAGGGCTTTGGTTCTGCTTCCTCTCTTATCTTTTAAGCACGAGTAGAGTCGCTGAACTAATTGGTAAAAAAGGGTATTGGCTAGACCGCGCTATGGGCGTATTACTTGTCGGTTTAGCAGCAAAGCTGGTACTGGGTTAACTTTTGTTTAGCATACAGGCAGGCATTTGTTTACGCGAATTGATATAATCCCGTAGATTTCCAGAAATTAAGAGAGTTGTGTGAAAGACGTAAACACTGACCGATTAAACAATACGTTAGCAAAACAGTATCACTTCGATATCAAGGGCTTACTGCGCCGTGCTGCTGGGTTAACAAAAGCAAATTTTTCTTCGCTATTACAAGGTAGCGTGGTGTTGTTTTTAACGTTCGTTGTGTTGGGTGTATTTGCACAGCAATACATCACTATAAACGATGATGGTACTTACGTTTTTGAGCATCAGTCTATTATAGAAATTGTGGCGATTTTCATTGTTGCTCCGCTGCTAAGCGGTTTGTATATGATGGGCGTGTTCGTCGCGCGGGGCATTAAAACATCTGTTTTTACTGTTTTTCAGTTTTTTCCCCTCGTTTTGTTGTTAGCGTTAACGCAGTTAGTGAATAGCATTCTTTTTCAGTTAGGGATGATGCTACTCATTTTACCGGGCGTGTATTTTTATTTAGCCTCGTCGTTTTCGCTTATGTTAGTGGCCGATAGGAAACTAACGCCTATAAGCGCTATCATTTTATCTTGTCGCGTGTTTAATGCTTACTGGTCGCAAATTGCGAGTGTCTTCGGTGTGTTCTTTCTACTGTTCGCGTCGGTGCCGCTCACCTTTGGTCTGTCTTTAATTTGGGTGTTACCTTTCTATTTTAGTATGATGGGATTGCTCTATCAGGAATTGATTGGCGAGCAAGGAGTGGGCACGGAAGCATCTGTAAATGATGTGAATGAGTCAAGCTTTGATGCATAAGCGAGAAACGTTTAAAATTGTCCTTATTACGTTAGGGGTTTTGGCGGTAATTGTTATTAACGCTATTATCTTTACAAAAGACGAGCCGGATATTCTTGATGTTCCGCAAACGGTAAAAGACAACAAGCCAGTGCCTGATTTCTCTGTCTATACGGATGTAAAAGAGAAAAAGGAGGCGTTCTTCAATTACTTAAGGCCTGAGGTAGAAAAGCAAAATGCTTATCTTCTGACGCTTAGACATTATGTGCAGACCCTTTACAGGAAAGCATTGGTAGACGAGCCACTTTCAAAAGATGATGTAGAAAGATTGGCGTGGCTTGAGGAAGAGTATCGCGTTAAGTCAACGCAGCCTCTCAAAGTAAAACTACCCGCCTTGCTGCAAAAAATAGACGTGTTACCCGTCGAATTGGTTTTAGTTCAAGCTGCGAATGAGTCGGCATGGGGAACAAGTCGCTTCGCAAGAAAAGGCTATAACTTCTTTGGTTTGTGGTGCTTTTCAAAAGGGTGTGGTTTTGTTCCAAATCGCAGGAATGACGGCGCTTCTCATGAAGTCGCTAAGTTCAATAACTTATCTAGAGCAACATATACCTATATGCGCAACCTAAATCGTCACGATGCTTATGCTGATTTAAGAGAAATACGCAGTAGATTGCGCGCAAACCAAATACCTATCACGGGAGTGGCGTTGGCCGAGGGGCTGATGAATTACTCTGAGCGCGGAGCTGCTTATGTTGAAGAGCTTCAAACCATGATCCGATTTAACGAGGAGTTTTTATCCGAATGATACGCGCGGCACTATTTTTAGCATCATCTTTTGTCATTGGTTTTAGCAGTACACAGGTTGTTGCTGAAACGATTGACGTTGAGTACAGCCGTTTCTATAGCCATGTAAAAAAATTAGATAATGAAGACACGCAAGCGCTCCAGTTTGCTTTCGGTTTTGTCCGAGTTGGCGAAGGACGTTTATGTGGAGTTAATGCGGCTTCTATCGTCACGGACAAAAAAACCATGGAGTTAGAGGTCAGCGACGAAGGACGTTTTACTGTTCCGACGGAGAGAGCACTCAAACTAGCTAACGCCTTAGTGAGAATTGACTTAGTCGAGCGAGCAAATGTGTGCGATATGTCGGTTCAACTTGAGACTAAGCCCGAATACCTGAAGCAGTATTACAAAAAAGAAGAGCTTACTTTTTTATATGAGCAGTATGAAGCCTTCTTTAATGAAATGGGAAGTTTCCTATCTTTTATGATGCCTTCAGTCAAAGGCCTTATGATTCAGTTTGATGATAAGAATCTAGACTTTATAACGCCTCAGGGTGTGCAAATAAATAATGGTGTTCTGCAGATTGAGCAAGATTGGATAGATGACGCAAAAGGTTTAACGTTGCCTCATGCGCCACTTCGTATTACCGCAATGGCATCAAGCTAATTGTTGACGAGTTCTATCTACGTCAATAATTGATACCTAATTTGCTCGGCTAAACGCGCGATAGTCTCTTCGCCTTTCGCGCATAGCTCTTCGGCCCTGTGAAATTCCATGATGCCAACGTCAGTGAGCTGAGGTTCAATGAGGATGTCAGGCGGATCGCCTGCCAATCGAGAGCGAGTGACGCGGGCCTGGAGTATTTCAAGAGAACTGCTCATCACGCTCATAATACCTGGAGGATTTCGTTTATTTACCTTTGCTGGTACCTCAGTGAATTCCTCCTCAACTTTTTCAATGACTTCAGAAGCGACACCGTCTTCGCTTTCCACGTTATCAGTTGCGTTTACATCTAGTTCATCATTGTTGGTTTCCGACGCTTTTTCATCTTTGTTGTCTGGAGAAAACCACTGACGCAAAACATTTTGACTCTTAGTAAAGAAGTCCTCGGTTTTACGCTCATTCTCTTCGTGATCTTGTCTCAACTTTTCAAGACGAATAGGGCGAAAATCAGCATTAAGATTAACCGCAATCACAAAGTCTGCGCCTAATTGCCGACATAAGTTGACGGGCACCGGATTAACAACCGCCCCATCAACTAACCACCTATCGCCGTGGGCCACGGGCGAAAAAAGGGCAGGGATTGCACATGAGGCTTGAATGGTATCGCCGATAGGGCCTGAATTAAATACCACTTCACGGCCGGTATAAAGATCGGTAGCGACGGTAGCAAACGGCTTTTGCATTGCCTCGTATGAAGATTCACAAAACTCATTTGCTAGCTTATCAAACACCTTTTGACCGCTTGCAATACCGCCGCGTCTTAGGCCAACACCCATCAAGGCAAGTACTTGCCAATCGCTAAGAGAGCATGCCCATTCTTTAAGCCCTTCCAGCTTGCCACTTGCGTAGGCGGCGCCAACATACGCACCTATAGAGCATCCTGCTACCACGTCAATTTTAACGCCTAACTTTTCTAAAGCTTGAATAATACCTATGTGCGTCCAACCCCTGGCAGCACCGGCACCTAACGCAAGTCCAATTTTCATTTATCTGGGTTCCATAATATTTACCACTTCAATAGTGTGCTCATCATCACTTAACGAGGATGTATTTTCAGTGGAAAAAGAAGGTTGATCAAAGCCTATGTCGCCATCTTCAACGGGGCCGTCTTGGGTTGTAATAGATTTAAAGTCGTGAAGATTGCTGTCTATTAAATGAGAGGGGGCCACATTTTGAAGTGCCCTAAACATCGATTCGATACGACCAGGAAACCTGCGATTCCAGTCTTGAAGCATAGCTTTAATGTTTTGACGCTGCAGGTTTTCTTGAGAGCCGCAAAGGTTACAAGGAATAATAGGAAACGCTGCTGCCTGAGAATATTTTTCAATATCTTTTTCAGTGCAGTATGCTAAAGGGCGAATAACGATGTGCTCGCCGTTATCGCTGACCAATTTAGGGGGCATAGATTTAAGTTTGCCACCATGAAACATGTTGAGGAAAAAGGTTTCTAGCATGTCATCACGGTGGTGACCTAGCGCAATTTTAGTTGCGCCAAGTTCTTTAGCCGTTCTATATAAAATGCCCCGACGTAATCGTGAGCACAGCGAACAGGTTGTTTTTCCCTCGGGAATTTTATCTTTTACAATTGAGTAAGTGTCTTCTTCAACGATTTTATACTCAACACCAATTTCGTCTAGATAAGCCGGCAGGATGTGCTCTGGAAAACCTGGCTGTTTTTGGTCAAGATTTACCGCAACGATATCGAAGTGAATAGGCGCAATCTTCTTTAAAAACATCAAAATATCGAGCATGGTGTAGCTGTCTTTCCCACCAGATAGACACACCATCACCTTGTCATTATTCTCAATCATGCCAAAGTCGGCAATGGCTTTACCCACGTTGCGACGAAGACGTTTTTGAAGTTTGTTGAAGTTGTACTTTTGCTTACTTTGTGCAGCGTTCAATGCAGATGGCTCAACGCTGCTTGTGCCTAAACTCATAATTCACTAGCTTGGTTTGTGATAAAGCAAGCATTATACAATAAAGCGCCTTTTTTAAACCATGGTTGTGTCGTTAATTTTGTACCTTAAGCGGTGGAACAAAGCCATCTGGCTTAATAGCCAAAACGTCACAGTTAAGTTCGTCGATCACATGCTCTGCTGTATTTCCGATAAGCGCGGCTGAAATGCCCACGCGGCCTACAGTTCCGATGATAACAAGTTCAGCGTCGATGGTTTTGGCTACGTGGGGAATAACTTTTTCGGGCAAACCTTCTTTTACAATGCATTTCTCTTCGGAAATGCCATATTGTTGAGCATGGCGACGCATTTCGGATTGATGGTGATTTTTAACCGCATCATGATAGGTATCGGGGTCGAACTCCGGAACTTCTATCGCAATGTTTAGTGGAGTAGAAGGATAGCTGTTGACTAAATTCACATTTCCTTTCAATAAGGCCGCATAATCGTTTGCAATAATTGTAAGCTTGTCATTAAGCGCAGCATGTTCGTCGTCTTCACTTCCTACGTTTACGGCTGCGATGATCTCACCACCTTCTGGCCAATCATGCTCTTTAACCAATAACACTGGGCGAGGGCACTTACGCATTAAATGCCAGTCTGTTGGTGTGAAAATGACAGAGGCTAAATCATCGTGGTTCTTTGTCGCTTTTACCACTAGATCAATTTGGTTGTTAAGCGTGTAGTAAATAATTGACTCAAAAGCACGGTTGTTCCACTCAACTACAATATCGGTATCAGCAAAGCCTTGTTTCCTAAGTTGCTCAGAAAGCCACTTGCCTTGCTCTTTAGTTACTGCATCGCGCATGGCTTCGCGCTCATCTGGGCTTAGCATGGTGGTCATATCATAAGATAGATCGTAGACCACCATCATTGCGGTCACTGTTGCACCTGTTTTCGACGCGAGTTCATAGGCTCGACTTAAAGCAGGTTGGTTGTCCCGTTCAGCATCTACCACGGCAAGAATTCGTTTATATTCAATCATAACACCCTCCAGTAAGCACACAGCTTGATGTGACGATAAATAAAGCTATTTTTCTAGTCCATCTTCACTAACTATAAACGACATTTGAAAAAACGTGTTGTTTTGGGTCAAGAATTTACAACTCTCTTAGGCATTTTTAGTGTGACGATTTATGGGGGCTTGGGCGGGTAAGAAAAATGAAGGAAATGAAAAACGCGCATAACGCGCGTTCCTGAATGATTTAAACAAAGAGACAACTTAGCCGCTACATACAACACTTGGTCCGTTAAGGGCAGACAGTTTATTTTCTAACAGTGCAAAATCTAGAATGGTAATGAGTTTGCCATCTACCTTTATAATGTTTTCTTTTTGGAAACGACTTAACAGGCGGCTTATGGTTTCTATCGTTAAACCGAGGTAATTGCCAATCTCATTTCGTGTCATCGTTAAATGAAACTCACGATGAGAAAAGCCTCGCTCCTCAAATCTTTGCGATAGGTGGGAGATAAAATAGAGTAAGCGTTCTTCTGCTGTTCGTTTATTGAGAAGCATGATCATGTCGTGATCCTGCTTTATCTCTGCACTCATGAAGCTCATTATCTGATGGCGCAGTTTCGGAAACTGAACCGACATTTCATCTAATATTTCATAGGGAAGTTCACAGACCATCGCTGTTTCTAATGCAGAAGTGTAGCTCTGGTGCTTATTTTCGCGCAGCGCATCGAAGCCGATAATGTCGCCGGGAAAATGAAAACCTGTAATTTGCTCCTCACCTTCAGAGTTGGTAACGAACGACTTGAAAGAACCGGTTCTTACGGCAAAGAGCGAACGAAATGTATCGCCAGTTTGAATAAGCGTATCGCCTTTATGCAGCGGTTTTTTACGCTCAATGATGTCGTCTAAAGACTCAATTTCTGTCTTGTTTAATGCAACAGGCAGACAGAGATGGCTGAAACTACAGTTCTGACAGTGGATTGAAAATTGGCTTCCTTTGCTCATAAAACCTGCTCTTTATAATTTATACACGACAATAATACCTATTTTTTTATAGGATTGCGCCCTGAATAAGATAAATAGCATAGATAGCCATTATACTTGCAATAAGTTGTCTTACGCCGCTTTGCTGAAAAGTACTCACTAGATATTGACTACCTGCGCTGGCGGCAAGCAGGGTGGGTAAGGTTCCCAACCCAAAGAAAAACATAATACCCGCGCCTTGTAACGCGTTGCCTGCGGCCAATGACCAGGTTAGGGTTGAATACACAAGCCCGCAGGGTAACCAACCCCAAATAAAGCCATAAGGTATTGCGCTAAATGGGGTTTTGAACGGTAAAAACCGCTTAGAGAGAGGCTGAAGTTTGGAAAATAGACCTTTACCTGCGCTTTCCAAAAGGGTTAGGCCTGTCCACCATTTCCCTAAATAACAAGCGAGTAAAAGCAACATAACACCGCTAAAAAGAGATAGGACATAGCTGGCAAGGGGAACGAAATCTGACGCAATTTTTCCTAATGCGCCAGTGATTGCACCGGCAATCGTATAGCTGGCAATCCGGCCCATGTTGTAAGCGAGTGTATAGGGTACAGCGGATGAGCCTTTTGGCGAGACCATTCTGAGCGCCGCAACGATCCCTCCACACATTCCCACACAATGAACACCGCCCGCCAAGCCGATAAGAAAAGCAGAGAAGTAGTTAATCCCGTCCATTATCTTCTTTGTTCTTGATTGCCTTGCTCTCTTGAAGCTGCTTGCGCTGTTCTGCTAATTTTTTTTCTTCAGGTGACAAATCATCATCGAAAAGAATGCTGTAGCCTTGTCGGTCTAAATCATCAAACTGATTGGTCTTTACCGCCCAAAAGAAAATTACAATAGCGACAGCAACAATAATGATGGCGATTGGAATTAATACGTAAATAATGCTCATGCTATTTGCTCAAAAGTCGCGTTGAGTTTGTAACGACAATAATACTGCTTAACGACATACCTACAACAGCCATCCACGGAGAAAGTAGCCCAGACACGGCGAAGGGCAGAATCAAAACATTGTATCCTACAGACCAGCCTATGTTCTGTCTTATTTTCTTCTTCACTTGGTGAGAAGTGCTTATAAGCGTTGGAACAGATAAAAGTTGATCGCCAAGCAAAATAACATCTGCTGCTGTCTTAGCAACATCGGTAGCATTGCCAACCGCTATTGCCACGTCTGCACTGGCAAGAACAGGTGCATCGTTGATACCGTCCCCCATCATCATTACTTTGGCTCCCGCTTGCTGCATAGCTTGAACAGCTTCGTATTTAAGTTCTGGTGTAAGCCCACCTTTGGCTGTTTCGATTGGCAATGACGCAGTTAGTGAGTCCACGTTTTTTTGTGTATCGCCGCTTAAGACTGTAAGCCTATGGCTTTTTGCCAAGATATCGAGGGTTTCTTGCGTATCAGCACGAAGCGTATCTCGCACTTCAAACGCTGCCATAATACGGCCTTTAACAGTGAGATAGACGTTAGCTGAAGGGTAGTCTTCAATGAATTCTTGCTGTGACTCGTGAACGCAAAACGCAGCAGAGCCCATTGAAAACATGGTGTCATTGATTTCGCCACATATTCCGCCTCCGGGCGCTACAGTAAAATTGACTACCTTATAAACGGTGTAATCGGATGCGCTATCATCGCCAAGGGTATTATTCTCTGTGAATGCTTTCGCTATGGGATGCTCAGAGCGCGACTCGAGCGCGCGTGCGATAGAGAGTGCCGTGTCACTATCTACGCCGTCAGCATACCAAGCATTTGAAATGGTGAATTTGCCTTGCGTAAGTGTGCCTGTTTTATCTAGTGCAATGGTATCAATGCCCGTAATTTGCTCTAAGGCATCGGCGCGTTTAATCAAAATACCTTGCTTGTTCAGTTTTGCCATAGCACAGGTGAGTGCTGATGGTGTGGCTAAACCTAGTGCGCAAGGGCAGGTTGCAACGAGCACTGATATGGTTATCCAAAAGGCATCGTCGCTACCTTGGAACGACCAAAATCCATAGGTTAACGCTGAGATCATCAGCACGGCGGTAACGAAGTATCGAGAAAAATTATCCGCTATTTGCGCAGCTTTTGGCTTGCTAGCCATTGCACTTGCTTGGAGCCTGACGATTTGGTTTACCAGTGCGTTTTTGAGGGTTTGGGTTACGATAATAGTTAGGCTGCCGTCTTGACACACCGTACCCCCGTAAACAACGCTATTGTTCTCTTTGCGTACGGGGTTAAACTCGCCGGTAAGCATAGATTCGTCAACCGATGCATGACCTTCGGTTACTACGCCATCGATAGGAATTGTCTCTCCGGGTTTAACCAGTACTACGTCGTTTATTCGTAGTTGTTTTGCTAGACATTCGGTAACGCTGCCATCTGACATTAACTTCGTGGCTGAAACCGGGACATATTGCATCATGTTAGCGGAGATCTGCGCAGCGCGATGCCTGCTACGATGTTCCAAAAACCGGCTGAGTAACAGCAGGAAAATGAACATACAGATAGACTCAAAATACACTTCGCCTTGTTCAAGAACCGTAGAGCGTATTCCGGCAATGTAAGTACCGAAAATGGCGAGCGTAACCGGAACGTCCATATTAACCGTTTTTGCGCTTAACGCTTTGGCAGCTCCAATATAAAAAGTGCTGCCAGAATACAGTACAACAGGGGTTGTTAGCGTCAGCGCAACCCAGTAAAAATATTGTCTGGTTTCTAACTCAATGGCACCAAACCAGTCAAAGTAGAGACCTGTCATTAACATCATGACCTGCATGGTCATGATGCCCGCTAGCCCTAGCTTTTTCAGAAAGGTTTTTTGCTCACGTTTATAGCTGGCCTCGTGTTCATCAGGATGAAACGGCGAGCCTACATAGCCTATTCTTTTCAGCGTAGAAAGAATTTGGCTAAGCTTTATTTGCAGTGGCGACCAAGTAACTAGCGCGCGACGCTCTTGAACGTTGACCGCAACTTGCTTTATGCCTTCTACTTTCGAAAGTTGTTTTTCAATTAACCAACCACAGGCCGCACAAGTAATACCTTCAAGGGTCAACTGTATCTGCTTATCTTGACCTTCATCGAAAACAAATTCCTCCTGCAGGGAGGGGTCGTCATACACCTTAAGTTTATCGATGGTTTCTAAAATGCCGTCGTCAGACTTTTTAGCAGGTTCAGTTCTGAACTGATAATAGTCTTCAAGGCCATTCGATACGATAGCTTCGGCCACTGCTAAACAGCCCGGGCAACACATGTCGCGCTGCTGACCTAAAATAACCGTTTTAAACTTATCCTCGTCGTGGTTCGCTATGGGCAAGCCACAATGGTAACAATCGTGCTCTGCCATTACGGATTAAATTTTATTTTTCCCTCATGGGGAAGGTAGATCGTGTTTTGAATTTTCCAACTTTCGTCAATTGGCGTTAGCGACACTCGCCATTTACCATCTAAACTTTCTTCTACAAAACCGCGATAAATTCCGTTGGCATCACGGCTTAGCAATACGCTTACGTCACGATCTTCCAGCGTCACGTGATAAAAACTGAGTTTAACGGCGTTTCCGTCTTGTGGAATACCTGAGTGAAATTCAAGGGCAATGCTGCCATCTGTAATAGTTAAGTCCGACGTTATGTTTAAACGCTTTGCAACGGCTTCTTTGTCTAGACTTGCGTTGATTGCTTTACCTTCTTTGTAATAGTCGTCGATTACCAGACTATCTTCTGTAGATATTGCAAGATTGAGCAACACACCGCCCATGATCAGGGTAATAACTGGAACGGCAATTAAGAACCAAGGCCAGAACTCTTTATACCAGGGTCTATTCATTAGAATTTTTACTCTTGATTAATTCGCTAACAACATATTTATAAATACTGCCTAAAACGCTTCACTGTTAGGTAGTACCCACAAATAGAGTGTCAGTAATATTAGATAAAAGTGTCTGAATTTCACTCGCTACAGCACTTTGTATATCGCTGTATTTTCTCATAAAAAAAGCCTCGTAGTAACGAGGCTTTCTAAGATATTTAATGATTTAAATCATTAATCATTTGAAAGGCTATAAACGTACGCTGCAACAACGTGAATTTTGTCTTCACCCAAGGTTTTCTTGAATGAAGGCATTACACCGTTACGACCATAAGTAAGCGTTTCTGTAACTGCTCTGTGGCTGCCGCCGTAAAGCCAGATATTATCGGTAAGGTTTGGTGCCCCAAGCATTTGGTTACCTTTACCATCCATACCATGACATGCCGCACATGCTGCGAAACGCGCTTTACCCGCTTCTGCAAGCTGAGGGTCCACATCGCGACCGCTTAGGCTAAGTACGTAGTTAACCACTTCTTCGATACCGTCTTCACCCATCGCATCAAGCCATGCTGGCATTGCTGCCTTACGACCAAGCGTAAGGGTTTCAACGATTTTCGCACCTGAACCGCCGTATAACCAATCGTTATCGGTTAGGTTAGGGAAGCCGCCATTTTGACCACGTGCATCAGAACCGTGACACTGAGAGCAATTTTGTAGGAACAAACGCTGACCTACTTTATTTGCTTCTGGGTCTTTAGCCAGTTCTTCAACAGGAACTTGTGCATACGCTTCGAAGATCGGGTCGAACTTCTCGGCAGCGAAATCTAGTTCACGGTCATATTCTACTAGGTAGCCTTGCTCTTTAGCGTCGATACGCGCTTGAACAGACTCTTCTAGTGATTGAATATTTTGGTTAGAGCTCTTCCAGCCCAAAATACCTTCATACGCACCTAGGCCAGGATAAAGCGCTAGATATAAAAAGCCCCAAACGATGGTCATGTAGAACATAATTGTCCACCAGCGAGGAAGTTGGTTGTTCAACTCCTCAATACCATCAAATTCGTGCCCCATTGACTCGCCTTCAGCTACGCCGGTCTTGTTAGACAGGCACCAGCGCAGAAGGAAGTAGCAACCAATGATCAACCCTAGGGTTATCACTGAAATCCAAATTGTCCAAAACATACTCATGAGTTCGAGACTCCTGCTAATCTTCTTTTGATTTTTCTTTTTCTTCGTCTGCAAACGGTAAATTTGCAGCTTCATCGAATTTCTTCTTGTTGCGGCCGCTAAACGCCCACCACACAACACCGATGAAGCTTACAAAGACGATGACAGTAAAAATGCTGCCTACAATTCCTTGATCCATATTATTTCAAATGTGTGCCAAGAGACTGAAGGTAAGCAATAAGGGCCTGCATTTCCGTTTTACCCTGTACTGCCGCTTTCGCACCCGCGATATCTTCGTCGGTATACGGAACGCCAAAGCCACGGAATACTTCCATTTTTTTAGCTGTTAACTCGCCATTTAGCGTGTTTTCCGCAAGCCAAGGAAACCCTGGCATATTCGACTCTGGTACAACGTTACGAGGATTAAGCAGGTGAACTCGGTGCCATTCATCACTGTAACGACCACCAACACGTGCTAAGTCAGGCCCAGTACGCTTAGAACCCCAAAGGAAAGGGTGTTCCCATACTGACTCACCAGCAACGCTGTAGTGACCATAACGTTCAGTTTCTGCGCGGAATGGACGAATCATCTGGCTGTGACAACCTACACAACCTTCACGGATGTAAATGTCACGGCCTTCAAGCTCAAGCGCGGTATATGGACGTAAGCCTGTTACCGGTTCCATGGTTTGCTGTTGAAACATCAACGGCGTAATTTGCACCATGGCACCAAAGCTGATAGCGATAAGAATTAATACCGTTAACAGACCGACGTTCTTTTCAATTAACTCATGTGCGTTTTTCATTATTCGTCTCCTTTACTACGCTGGCTGAGTCGCTGGATCTGCAGCGATACTGCCTTTAGGTGCACGAACGGTTTTCCATGTGTTGTATGCCATAACAAGCATACCCGTTACCACGAAACAACCACCAATGAAACGAACCACGTAGAACGGCTTAGACGCTTCTAATGACTCAACAAAGCTATAGGTTAACGTACCGTCAGCATTTACTGCACGCCACATTAGACCCTGAAGTACACCAGACATCCACATTGCTACGATGTAAAGAACAACACCGATAGTTGCTAACCAGAAATGCACGTTAACTAGCTTGGTGCTGTACATTGCACGCTGACCGAATAGCACTGGAATTAAGTGGTAAATTGAACCAATTGAAACCATTGCAACCCAACCTAGTGCACCAGAGTGTACGTGACCAATTGTCCAGTCAGTGTAGTGAGATAAAGCGTTAACGGTTTTAATTGCCATCATTGGACCTTCGAAGGTAGACATACCGTAGAAAGACAATGAAACAATTAGGAAACGCAGTACTGGGTCAGTGCGAAGCTTATGCCACGCGCCGGATAGCGTCATGATACCGTTAATCATACCACCCCAAGATGGAACGAATAAGATAATAGACATCACCATACCGAGTGACTGAGTCCAGTCTGGTAGGGCAGTGTAGTGAAGGTGGTGTGGACCAGCCCAGATATACAGAGAAATAAGTGCCCAAAAGTGAACAATTGAAAGTCTGTATGAATACACCGGGCGACCAGCTTGCTTAGGCACGAAGTAATACATCATACCAAGGAAACCCGCAGTCAGGAAGAAACCTACCGCGTTATGGCCGTACCACCACTGCATCATCGCATCTACGGCGCCTGCATACAGTGAATACGATTTAGTGAAAGACACCGGAATAGCCATGCTGTTACCAATATGAAGAACTGCAACAGTTAGCATGAACGCACCTAAGAACCAGTTCGCTACATAAATGTGCGACACTTTACGGATTACTAGGGTTCCGAAGAAGTTGATGATATAAGCGACCCAAACCAGTGCCAATAGGATATCTATTGGCCATTCTAGTTCAGCGTATTCTTTTGTGCTAGTTAAACCCATAGGCAGAGTAATAACAGCTAAAACGATTACGGCCTGCCAACCCCAAAAGGTAAACGCGGCAAGCTTGTCACTGAACAGTCTTACCTGGCAGGTACGCTGAACGATGTAGTACGACGTTGCAAATAGCGCACAGCCGCCGAAGGCAAATATAACGGCATTAGTGTGCAACGGGCGCAAACGTGAGAATGTTAGCCATGGTGTATCGAAGTTAAGCATAGGTGCAAATAGTTGCGCGGCAATAAATACCCCTAGGCCCATACCTACAATACCCCAGACTATGGTCATGATGGTAAATTGCCTAACTACTTTATAATTGTAGTCAGGTTGTGCTTGGCTTATTTCACTCATTTTAATGAATCTTCCACTTCAAATGAACTATGGTCTCCAACTGCCGGAATAGTGCGGTCGAGACGTGTATCAGCAAGGAATAACGCTTCACACCGAGCTCGGAAAGAGTAATAATTATTGTCTCCAAGCCAGTTGGTACGCGGATGATAAGGTTTTTAATTACAAAAAGATACCATAAACTACCTAAGCTTGATCTCCGTCAATGAAGAAATATACAAAATTTAAGAAATGCTAAATAATCATAACAATAAACGATCAAAACATTTACATTCTCAACTGCCGTTGGTCGCCATCATCGTAGTAGCAGTGTGTGTTTATCTCGCGCATGAATTTCAATCATCAGCGTTGAACGAGAACGTCGTTATTAATGGAATAGGAAACAGCTGCAACTTTGTCAACGAAACTTGCGAATTCTTAATTGATGGCGAGTTGGCCATTGCCACATTTTCAACCATGCCTGAACCTGAAGAGTCGGTAACGTTAAAAATTTTAATTCCTGAAAATCAGGAAATCGAGAGTGCCTGGATTGAAGGGGTAAACATGTATATGGGTAAGATACCCGTATTACTAGATAATAATACTGATGGCGTGTGGTCTGGTTGGTTTATGTTGGGAGGGTGCAGCGAACCGATAATGAAATGGCAATTGCGGCTCAACATTAAAGATAAGGAAAGTCCAAACTACCTATACTTTGTTACGCAATATTAACGGTTATCAGACACATTTTTGAGAACCCGATATTGAGCAAGAATTTGGCAGAGATAACAAATGGCGAGCAAACCAGTTCTAGTGTAAGTCAATTCACATTAAACGCGTCAGCAGTTAAAGAAACAAAACAATAATACGCAGTAATGATGAGTGAATAGAATGGTAATAAAAACGGCCACCGATATGGCAGCCGTTATATTTTATTAATGCTAGCGCACTACCTACATTTGTGATTGCAAGTAGTTTGGTAAGCCCAAGCGTTTAATAAGACCCAATTGCTGCTCTAGCCAATGGGCATGATCCATTTCTGTATCGTCTAATAGCACGATAAGCATGTCGCGGGTTACATAGTCTTTCTCGGTTTCGCAAAGTGCAATTACTTCGCGCAACTTCGCATCTACTTCATATTCAACCCGTAAATCGCTTTCAAGCATCTCAGGTACATCTTTACCCACTTTGAAACCAGTACGCTTCGTCATGTCAGGCGTACCTTCTAAAAACAGCATACGCTCAATTAGCTTGGTTGCGTGCCCACGTTCATCGTCAAATTCGTGGTCGATACGCTCATAAAGCTTGTTTAAGCCCCAATCAAGATACATCTGAGAGTGAATGAAGTACTGATCCATGGCGGCTAACTCATAAGAGAGTAGTTCATTTAAGCCATCGATGATTGCTTGGTTACCTTTCATTAGTCATCTCCCATTACTTGCGCTTGTAGATAATTTTCAATACCCATCGCATCAATTTGGTATTCTTGAGTCTCAATCCAGTCTAAATGCTCTTCTTCGTATTCAAGCAGACCTTCAAGAAGATCCCGAGACACATAATCTTGTTTTTCCTCGCACAGCGCGATAGCGTCACGAAGGAGAGGAAGCTGCTCTTTTTGAAAACGTGCGTCGCAAGATAGCATTTCAGCGGTGTCTTCACCGATGTAAAGCTTGCCCAGTGCTTGTAGGTTAGGCAGACCTTCTAGAAAGAGAATACGTTCGATAAGATCGTCGGCCTGCTTCATATCCTTAATGGATTTCTTATAGTTCTTTTCGTTGAGTTCTGAAAAACCCCAATTTTTGAACATACGTGCGTGCAGAAAGTATTGATTTATCGAAGTAAGTTCGCTTGTTAGTACTTCGTTCAATTTTGCAACGACTTGTTTATCACCTTGCATTGTGAAAACCCTTTTAACCTATTTGCGTGAAGTGTAGTCTCATTTTAGCGCTTTGTCAAAAAAACCTATTTAAAACATATATTTACAAACGATAACGTTTCTCAATTCATCCATTGTTCGCATTTAGAACCGCATTACTGTTGCGTTTGGGCATAAGCTAAACTTTCTTCAGCAAAACCAAGTCCTGCTTCGGTAAAGAAATTAAACACTTTATCAACGCCGTTCTCTAGCAGGTGTGACACTTCATCTTCATAGCGGGCAATGGCCGCAACTTTACCGGTATACCCAGCATTTTTGAGCTGACGAGTAATGTTGATGGAGTCTTGGATAGAAGGCAGTGCCAGCAACACTAACTGAACGTACTTTAAATCTAGGTTGTCCCATAAGTCTACGTCTTCGCCATCACCACAAATTACATTATATCCTTCAGACGACATTTCTTTTATTTTCTGTCTGTCAGCATCCATCCCCCATACATTAACGTCGCTTAGTTTTGACAACGCATTAAACGCTCCTCGCCCAACTCGTCCCATGCCCAAAACTAAAAACTCTGCGTTATTTAATGTTGGATAGACGTCTTCTTTTAAACGCTCTTCCTTCTCAAAACGTTTTATCACGTGTTTGTAACTGTGGTATTGAGAATGGGAATTTCGATAGAGCACACTGGTAATAACGAACGAGATAGAAACAGCAAGAGCAATTACGACCAACCATGTATTTGCGATTAGCCCTAATGACACTGCTAAAGCACCCACAATAAGCCCAAACTCGCTGTAGTTAGATAGTACTAAACTGCTTAAATAGGCTGTTCTTCCGCGCAACCGTAATGACGTAAATAGGCCAAAAAAGAGCGCTGCTTTCAAAGGAATGAATAAACAGAAAATAAACGCAAGGGTAATCATGCCGAGATCAGGTAGCGCGGTGAGTCCGATGGTTAAGAAGAAACCAATTAATAAAAGGTCTTTAAAGCTTAGCAGCGACTTTGCAAGTTCTGATGCTTTTTCGTGTTGAGCCAGCATAATGCCAAAAATTAGCGCACCCAAATCACCCTTTATATTGACGAGTTCAAATACGTGGTAGCCACCTAGCGCCAAAATAAATCCAGTGAGTGGAAGTAACTCTCCGTGTCCAGACTTATTTAACATCTTTTTAATTAGGGGCATCGCTGGGAACAAAGCTAGCAAGGCTAACGACCATATAGAAGGAAGTTTGCCGGTTGCTACCACAAGAAAGACAACTGCGAACACATCCTGCATTACTAAAATACCAATGGCCAAACGACCATGGCGAGTTTTGCTTTCACCGCTTTCCTCTAAAACTTTGACAACGCATACTGTACTACTAAAACTCAACGCAAAGGCAATAAGTGCCGCGCTCTTCCAGCTAAGCCCATCGACGAAATTTGCTGCAATGGCGCCTAAGAGATAAACACAACACGTAATAATGCCAACCCAAACAAGTGTGTGGGTTACACTGCCACCCCAAACCTCCCGTCGGCTTAAATCTCTGATATTGAGTTTTAACCCAATAGTGAAAAGCATAATTGTAATGCCCAAATTAGCGATTTGGGTTAAATCTTCGGTTAACGAATAACCTGCAAAATTAAGCAAAAAACCGGCAACGAGATAGCCGACAAGAGGAGGAATGCCGATGAGTTTAACTGTTAAACCGCACACAAATGCGAAGAGAAGAAATGCATACTCCATGAATTACCTTTCAAAATGTTGAACGTAAAATCCGTTATTCTCAGATAAGGTTATAATATCTAGCACCAAACCATGTCTTGAGGGTTTTTAAAACCAGCTAAATAGCTTAATGTTTCTGTTTTAAATGCTGACCTTAGACTAGCACGTAATAATCTGTTTTCGCAGCTAAAAAAACAGAAAAAGCGACACTTCAAGGTTATGCGTAACCATGTTGGATTCGTCCTATGATAATAGATTGTCGCTATATTTCAGTGAATTAACGCAAATATGAAACTGGTTCGCTTATTTGGGTGTATTGATGATTGCAGTGAGCATAATATGTGCTGTGACATGCCGAATTAAAGAAGGAATTTGAATGCGATTTACTATATTAACGGTACTCTTACTACTTGTGGCTTTTAATGTGATTATTGGAGTACTGTGGGCACCAGTTTGGTGGTTCCTTCTGCTCTCCATTACTTTATTAATGTTTGGGTTACATGATGCGTTTCAGAATAAGCATGCAATCCTCAAAAACTTTCCACTAATCGGCCGAGTGAGATGGACTGTTGAGGGGCTGAGACCTTATATACAGCAATACATTATCGAAACAGACACCGGTGGTGCACCGATTTCAAGAATGTACCGATCAATTGTTTACCAGCGTGCGAAAAATAGTCGAGAAACCATACCTTTCGGTACACAACTCGACACTTATAAAGATGGATATGAGTGGATAGGTCACTCTTTGTCTGCACGAGAAGTAGAGGACATGGACGAAGACCCTCGAATAACGGTAGGGGGCCCGCATTGCAAGAAACCGTATAGTGCGAGTGTATTAAATATCAGCGCGATGAGTTTCGGGAGTTTATCAAAAAACGCCATTCTCGCGCTCAATAAAGGCGCGGCTAAAGGTGGGTTTTATCACAATACGGGTGAGGGAGGTTTAACGCCTTATCACTTAGAGAATGGCGGCGATATTGTCTGGCAAATAGGGACAGGTTATTTCGGTTGTAGAACTGAGGATGGCGGCTTTGATGCGGATTTATTTCAAGAAAAAGCCAATCTTGAAAGCGTTAAAATGATTGAAATTAAGCTTAGTCAAGGAGCAAAGCCTGGGCATGGTGGCATCTTGCCAGCCTATAAAAACACCCCGGAAATTGCAGAAATAAGGGGGGTTGAACCCGGCACGCAGGTTGATTCACCGCCCAGACACAAAGCTTTTTCAACGCCATTGGAAATGATTGATTTTATCACGCAGTTAAGAGAACTCAGTAACTTTAAACCCATAGGTATTAAGCTTGCCTTAGGAAGAAAAAGTGAATTTATAGCTATGTGTAAAGCCATGGTAGAGAAGGGGGTTACACCCGATTTCATTACCGTCGATGGTGGTGAAGGAGGCACTGGAGCGGCCCCTCTAGAGTATTCAAATTCTATCGGATTTCCCCTTCGTGAGGCGCTGGCATTTATTGATGACTGTCTAACGGGCTTTGGACTGCGAGATAAAATAAAGATCATTGCCTCGGGCAAGATTATTACCGCATTTCAGTTGGCTAAAAACCTTAGTCTAGGGGCTGACATATGCAATAGCGCCAGAGGCATGATGCTGGCACTGGGCTGTGTACAATCCCTGTCGTGCAATACAAACAGGTGCCCAACCGGTGTTGCGACTCAAGACCCCAAACTCGCCAAGGGGCTAAATGTCGAAGATAAATACGAAAGGGTTTATCGGTTTCACAACAAAACCGTTCTTGCGTTGATGGATATTCTTTCTTCTACTGGGCACATAAGCACAACTGAGTTAAACAGAACCCACATCTTTAGAAGGGTCGATCAATGCCACGTAGCGCGCTACGATGAAATTTTTCCGCTCGTCAAAGCGGGTAGTTTTTTAACTGAAGAGGTGCCTGACCGATTTAAACTCCATCTACAGGAAGCCAATGCTAAGAGTTTCATGCCCTGCAGTTTGTTGGCCGAGATTGAAAAAGAAACAAAGGCTGTTTCCTAGTTACATTAGCGATACCTAATGAATGTTATGAATTAAAGCCCCAACGGAAGTGGTGGGGCTTTTTTACTACAAATTATTCTGTCTTGTCAGGAATGCGTAATTGATAGAGACGGTAATCACTCGTTCTGTAGGGCGTAACTTTATATTTGGGTTGTAAATATGCAACTAAATCTATTAATTCTGATACCGTAAGTTCATCGTTCACTACTCGCATCAACGATACGCCGTCTTCGCTCGTAAAGCTTGCTGGTTGACGAGGTGTGAGCTTATGAGACGGATTAATAATACTGGTTACAAGTTCTCCATATGTCTTAATTCGACCACTGCTACCGCCCAACGGTATTGGTTTTGCCAATAGATACTGAGCGTTTTCCGGCTCTTCTTCTCCAGCTATTCGATGGCAATCTTGACACTGATACTTTTTGAAAACTTGATAGCCTTGTTCCATATTCCCTTCGGGAAGGCTAAATCCTCTTGGTGAATTTGCTCCTTGTTCGCAGGCAAAAAGCAAGAGCGTAGCTAGTAGTAATGCTGTAATTCTCATCATCAACTTCTCCGGTAAATGTTTGAATATTTCAATATGCCTAAATTGCTTTCTAATTAGTATGGCTTATGTAACAGAACAAACATTGACCTAGCGCAATGTTAAACTAGATTCATAGGATTATTATCGGGGTAATTATTGTGAAGGTATAACTTAATTTTCATGCTTTCTCATTAGAAACTAAGGAGAAACTCCATGCAAAGCTACGACACTATTCTAGTACCGATCGACGTTTACTCTGACTACGAGTTGGTCGTTGAAAAAGCTATTGCTGTAGCCGGTAATAGTCATAAGATTCATCTTCTTTATGTTGCTTACCCCCAAACAAATATGGAACCCTATGGATTGTTTTTAGAGCGAGATTTTTCAGAAGAAGTAAGGGAACAAGCATTAAGGCAGTTAAAAGATGTAGCGTCAAAGCACGATATTCCGTATAGCCACGTGAATGTGGAAATCGGTTCGCCCGCCGATGAAATTCACCATGTGGCAGAAAAAATAAATGCTGACCTTATCGTTGTGGGCACTCATGGGCAAAGTGGACTTCGCTTGTTATTAGGCTCCACGGCAAATGCAGTACTACACGGAGTGAAAACTGATGTGCTTGCAGTTAAGGTCTAAATAGAAAGGGAAGGTTGTTCGAACCCAAAAGATGCTTTCCGTCATGTAGTTGTAATGAACGTTCGATAGCTTAACTATTTTTGTGAGTTTGAACGATGATTGTAAAACGGAAGGGTCTATCACGGGTTCTTTACGCCACGTATTATTCGATAAAAGGTTTAAGATCAGCGTTTGCAAGTGAAGCCGCGGTAAGACAAGAAATTTTCGCGATGCTATTTCTTGTCCCGTTTGCAGTTTATGCTGATGTTACCAACGTAGAACGTATCCTCATGATAATGTCGCTATGTATCGTATTAATAACAGAGCTTCTCAATACCGCTGTTGAAAAGCTCTGTGATCATGTATCAACAGATATTCATCTACTCATAGGCCGAGCAAAGGACATTGGCTCTGCAGCAGTATTTGTCAGCCTGTTACTGGCCGCATTTGTTTGGCTAACTATTTTATTGTGAATGGTTAAACGAAAATTCATCAACGTAAACCTAAAGTGCCTTTATCTTTTTATCACAACACTCATCAACTAAAGTACGAATTGTACTGTCTAGATTTTTGATATGAGAATAGTGAAGTGAGGTCTCGCCGCCATTGCTAATGTCTTTTATAGTGAACACTACATCATCGTCACGAGACGTGACACATATTCGAACGAAATCTTCAGACTGTGCCAGTGGAACATGAAGATAAAAAGGTTCGTTATGTGAATTTAAATAGTCCACCGCAGCCTCTTTCGTTTTGAAAGGGTCTTGTTTTTCTGGTTGGACATGCCAAGAAGAAGATGGGACGACCAATTCTGCGAGTAATTTTCCGTGCTTGGTATCAATTCCACTGCTCATGTAAAACTCCTTTATTTAAAAGCATCAACGCATCACATTAGCGTGTAATCTCCCACACGCTGATGCGCATTAATATTATTATTTAGGTACGGTACTTATGCGTCTTTGGGTTCAATAACAGGATAATGAGTAAGAATAGGCCGGGGCGAGCCAGATATGTTCTAGCAGGGCGAGGTTACGCGTAACAAAATAACTTTAAGAGAGAAACGTAAGTCTTTGAATAAATGCGCTATCATCGTTTTCTTTTAGCTGACAGCTTCGCCATACCCCCGCGTTTTACGTTCGCTTGTCTAGTATAGTGCCCCGGCATTTCTGGCGATTGCCATCCGCCAGCAAGCTGAAGTTCCGGAAGAGATGCACCATCTTCCGCAAGTGAGACTGCACCGCCAACGCGCCCACTGTGAGGTGTAATATTTTCTGTTATTCCTGCACGAAGTGCTATTCGCTGCCAGATTCTATAAACACTGGAGTAATTTAATACGTTCGCCATGTGGCTAGGAACATTCTCATCAAACGGTAAAAGCGCCGTTTTGTGATTTGTAAGGCGTCGAAAAAGAATACCTTTATGTAAACCACGTAGGTCTGATAGCTCTCTAGGCATTTTTGTTTTAGGGTCAAGATTGGCTTCGTTAATATATTCTTGAATCATAGAAATGGTACTTGAAGAAACGAACCTATATTGGCCTTGACCTGATTGATCACTTTTAGAAGAGACAACAAGCAACGTATTATTACGAGCAGATATGTGATCGACACAAACCCGAACTAATTCATCAGCGCGCAACAATGCATCGAACATTAGATTAATGATAGCGATGTCTCTCAACTCTAAAAGAGAATAAGGAATGATGGCGTTATTAATCTGTTCTAGCATTTCAATGGTAAGCGGAACTGCTTGCTTGTGAGACAAACGATATTTTCGATTCTCTATAAGGGACAAGCGAATAAAGTCTCTTAGATACGCTGAGCGTATAATTGGATTTGGTAGTTTTGCCACCCCAAGAAACTTACTCAGAGCAGAAAGGCGACGCTTGATAGTTCTGTAGGCGAGGGGAGAGCGGCACAACTCACCGACGTACTGCTTAATACATGTTTCATTGTGAGCGAAGTCATTGGTAAAACCTTGCATACCAGATTGTTTGCAAAAAATAGCAAACTCATTGTAATCACTAATATATGCTCGTTGCGTGTTGTACGGCAGTTTAGTAAAAATATCATGGTAATAATGTCCAAAGTTATGCGCTGAGGACGCGTCACTAGGTGTGATTAATTGAGCATTTAAATTGAGGGTGCTATTGTTGCTCGAATAGCTAGATTCAAAAGTTTTTTCGTGCGGTGTATTGGTGCTATCTTTGTCATGTGGGTAAACATTACTACGGGGCGCACCCGTCGACTTTTGCGGTAAAAATCGTGACGTATTTTGTTTAGAGGACATTAATAAGCCTTTACTGACAATAATGATGGCAAAAAATAAGCTACAATAATTATTTAAAAAATTGTATAGTACTGATTTATATAGATATTCACGCATGATAACTGTAATTATCATGCGTGAAAAACTGTAAATATCTCTTAGATGCGACCTAGTGCTATCAACCTTCCTTGTGATGTTTCGCTACATGTCTTTGTTTATTGCCTGCACTTTACCACACCACTGTATAATTAAACAGTATTGGTGTTTTCGTTGTCGATAGTCGTTAAATAAACGCACCCTCTAGCTAGGTTTTCTCAGTTTTTGGCTATTTCACATCGTGCGCTATGTGAAATGTGCAAGGCAATACCTCTATTGTTTGTTCAGATTTCACGTAGCGTCGCCTGAAAAATGAGCGCTTATTATGACTTTCAAAACAATGCCTATTTTAAACGGCTAAGCACTAAGGCGTTTGTACGACTGTTTTCTGCATGTTAGTAGGCAATGTTCTTAATCGCCCTTTGTGCATAACTATAATAGCAAAGCCGTTAACGGAGAATCTGTGGGATAGGTGACAGATGCGGCATAAACAGTTCTTCATAGAAGTAAACACCAAGGCCGCTCTCGATATGGTAGTTTTTAATTATGCTAACAGTAACGTTTATCATCGACCGTGGACAAAAGTGAATTCTAATTAAGAAGCTATTTTAAATAACCCACGATTTTGAAATTTTACTTTTATAAATACAATGCCAGCTGAGTGCTGAGGAACATATTTTTTTCCTTAACTAGCTGACTGAACAAGTGCGGCCGCCTGTGACCAAGATTATTTATCTAGTTTTATGAATTCCGAACTTAAAAGTAAGTAGCTAATAAAGAACATGAAAGTTTGATAATGCTCGTATTTACAATAAACGAAGCTACATATTCTTCAGAGATTTTTGTTTTTCAGGAATGCTATAAGTATTTTATCAACGTCATATTAAGGTCCATAGAGTTGAAAAAATAAATAATTCAAATCGCTAAACAATCAATTACTAGTTACATCAATATAAAGCACAATTTAAAAAGAGAGTGCTGAAATTATCTAAACAACGATTGAAAAGAAGCTTATCTATTTGAGGCTTTAGGTTAAGAATAAAAAGAGCGTCACATATTTCTTTCTACTGAACTCGCTATATTTATCAATAAACAATCTCTAACCACTGGTTTCGTATAACACCTCAGTTCTATTGCTTAATCACATATTCTATTTAACATAATATACATTATGCGTAATTAGGTATATGGACGATTAGGGAGTTGATGTCGCTCTATTTGGTTGGTTTGATGGCTGTGATTACTCACAGACTTTTATGCGTGGCTGCTGTGTTGGCTCTGCGTTTTGTTTTGGGCTTGTGCGTGAACGTCTAACTTACGTCGGTGTTTTTAATTTAAAACTGCTCAGATGATTTGATTTAGGTGTAATAAACTTAATCGTACGCTACGTGAAATCAGCAGTATGATTACCCTGATTTTTTGATTTCATTCACGTAGCGTTACGTCGTTAAATTAGGACTGTTTGAGGGTTATTTTGGAAAGTAAGTTATTAGTAGTTGCCAGCAGACTATTTTGATAACGCCACTTAAAATGCCATGAAGTATTTCATTGAGTTGGTACTTTGAATAGCTTTAATGTTTGCAACGGTTTGTTTGCATGTTTTGCTTTATCGAGTTCGCGTATAATTGTGTTGAGCAAAACATATTGTTGTTCATTACTATATTGACTTACGGTGTCTTACTGATGAAAATTAAGTTACATATCTATTGAAAACTTATACTTATTTCAGTGTTACCGCGGCCACTAGTTCAGTATATAGCTTTTCTAGTAGTCATTTTATTTAAGAGTTATTTCCTTTATATATGCTGGTCAATCGTTTTTTATCTTGTTCATAATCAAGTGCCATCATGCTTCGTTCGTAGCTTTGTTTAGCCAATACGGATGCAGCCTCTACAAAGGTCTTATCAACATCGTTAAAACAAGCCTTAATAGTCTTGAGCGATTTTTGGATACGTAAAGCCACTTCGATGTTAGCAGCTCCGTCTCGCGCTATACTTGTATATGCATCATCAAACAGATCGTTAACATTAAGTGCCGGTATAGATACGCGGTCGTATTTGTATATGCTTTTTGTATCACCCTTTGTAGATGTTTTTTGTAAGCCTGTATTGTTATCTTCTTCATCTATTGTCTCGCTTTTGGCTCTCCACAATAAAATCAAGCGTGTAATACTTCCGACAGCGTTAATAGCGGTTCCGTGATCGTTAACTGACGGAGATAGCGCTCTCGACGCGATTTCTGCCAATACAATGAGTCCGAAGCGAGGGTCAGCTTCAAAAGAGCGCGCTTCATTAATTGAAAATGCGCTAGCAATCTCATTGGCGTCAGACTTTGATTCTATATAGGCTAGTGGACGCTCAGGTGTAGCAAATTCACCTGGCAATATAACAACATTAACGAAACTTTTGTTTGTCTCGGCCCAGCGCTGTAGCTTGGCAATGTCGATCATCTGAACATAGCCTACCTGCTGTGAAAAAATAGCGTGTGTCCCCTGCTCTTTCACAAGGTTTTCGGGCACAGCACCAAGGCAAGGAGTATCTATTCTGTTTTTAATAGCGCGTTCCGTTGCCTTTTCGACTTTAAGCAACGTTGACTCCACTCGACCTAGGCGTGCCACGCTGTCTACCCAACGGATAAAGGTTAAGATCACCATGCCAAAGGTTAGACACGTCAAGCCGAAAAGGATAAATATTCCGGCTTTTTCGAAAAATGTATGGCTTATTGCTGTAAGGGCAACTGCACTATAAATAAAGGCACCAATAAAAACAGAGAGCGCATTTTGTGACACGTCATCAGAAATAATTAAACTAAGTGAGCGAGGTGTGGAAGATTGACTCGCCGAGGCGTAAGCATTCACCATGGTTCCTGCAGAAAAGGTCGCGATAACCATCATGCTAGATGCCATTATAGACAGTAACGTTTCGACAGATTCTGCTTTAATTTCGGGTATATGCTCGGCAAGTGATGTGCCATCGGCAATCTTTGCCACAAATACAACCATTAGCGATAACATACAGAAGCCCAGTGGTTTAACCCAAAGCTTTTCTTTAAAGCTGTATATTAGGAAACGCAATCGATCAACGGTAATAGGTGCTTCCACAACACACTCCTTGTTATTTGTTTTATCCATGTTTATACGGATGTGTGCAGGTAAATGATTAACCTGCGTTAATTGGCGACCTAAATCGTTTTCACTGGTCTTAATTTTATTCCCTATGGATATAATAAGTTATGCTTTCTGGGGTGATTGCGCGCTGCGCTTGTTGCCAGCGCAGCGCTTAGAACAGTAACGCACATTTTCCCAGTTCTTTTCCCATTTTTTTCGCCAAGTGAACGGCCTTTGACAAACGGGACACATTTTCGTCGGTAGGTCAGACTTCTTCATTTTTTGTTAACTTTGACAAAAAAGTTGCGGCATCCTGTTTCATTGTTTCTATGTTCTCTTCTTTCATCCGCCCATAGGTTTTATAAATCATGGCCATACGATGATTATTGCTAAGCTTTTCTTTTTGCTTATCAATAAAGTGCCAGTATAGGTAATTAAAGGGGCACGCTTTTGGCCCTGTTTTTTTCGAAACTTGATATCCGCAGTTTTTGCAGTAGTTACTCATTTTATTGATGTAGCTACCGCTAGCTACGTAGGGCTTACTTGCTAAATTACCGCCATCGCTATACAAAATCATGCCCGCTACATTAGGTAGTTCAACCCATTCATAAGCATCGGCGTAGACCAATAAATACCATGCTTGAACTTCTTCAGGACTCAACTCAGTAAGCAGACTAAAGTTCCCTATAACCATTAGCCGTTGAATGTGATGGGCATACGCGTTTTTCTGGGTCTCTTTTATGCACTGACGCATACAGTTCATATTGGTTTGTCCGTCCCAGAAAAACGAAGGAAGAGCCCGGCTGTTATTAAAATAGTTATCTGTTTTTAAGCCCGGCATGAAGTGCCAGTAGAATCCGCGTACGTATTCCCGCCAACCCAGAATTTGACGAATAAAGCCTTCGGCCGAATTTAAAGGGGCCTGCCCTGCGTGATACGCTTGTTCAGCAGCCTGAATAGCTTCACTGGGCGTTAGCAAACCACAGTTTAAGTAGAAACCAATGTGCGAATGATATAGCCAGGGCTTACCTTCCACCATAGCATCTTGGTACTGGCCAAAGTTAGGTAAGCGTTCATCTATAAAAGTATTGAGTACGGCTAGCGCATCCTCACGGGTAACCGCAAAATGAAAATCTTCAATTTCACCGAAATGCGCTTCGAAATTGTTATTGACGAGCTCAATGACTTCGGAGGAAATGTCATCTGGTTTGAAGACTGTGTGCTTAGGTACTTGATGCGTCTCAGGCATAGATTCACGGTTTTGCGCGTCATAGTTCCATTTTCCGCCTATTGGATTTTTTCCATCCATTAACACATTATGTTTGCGCCGCATTTCACGATAAAAGAACTCCATTCTAAGCTGCTTTTTACCCTCAGCCCATGAACTAAACTCTTCAGGCGTTGCTAAAAAGCGGTTGTCCTCACAAATGGTCACCGGGATGCCAAGTACACTTTGCCACTGCTCCATACTTTTAAGTAGCCGGTATTCACCTGGCGACGTAACTTTAACGTCAGTGAAACTTTGCGATGCAAGCGAATGCTTTACTTGCTCCAGTAAACTGCCCTTGTTCTCTTCATCGTCATAATGAACATAGTTAACGTTATAGTTGCTATCCCGCAAATGCTTCGCAAAGTGACGCATAGCACTAAATAAAAAAGCAATTTTCTTCTTGTGGTGCTTAACGTAAGTGGCCTCTTCGCGCACTTCTGCCATTAAAATCGTGTCTTTCGTTTTACGCGCATTAGCGATGGCGGGTAAGGTGTCAGTAAGCTGGTCGCCTAAAACTAAAATAAGTGATGCCATACCCTACTCTTTTATTTCCTGAAACGCATCTAAGGCACGCTGGCGGGATGCTTTTAAATCGACAATGGGTTTCGGATAGTGCTTGCCTAATTCAATTCCCGCGTCTTTCAAAATGGCTGAAGGTGCTTCCCAGGGTTTATGAATGTATTTATCTGATAAACCATTAAGCTCAGGGCAATATTTACGAACGTATGTGCCCTTTTTATCGAATTTTTCACCTTGTAACACAGGATTAAATACTCTGAAGTAAGGTGCAGCGTCTGCTCCAGACCCTGCTACCCATTGCCATCCCGCACTGTTGCTCGCTAAATCAGCATCTAACAAGGTATCCCAAAACCAGCGTTCACCTTCGTGCCAGTCAAGCAGTAAGTTTTTCACCAAAAATGACCCAACAACCATGCGTATGCGATTATGCATATAGCCCGTTTGCCATAATTCTCTCATGCCTGCATCGACAATGGGTATCCCCGTTCTTCCTTTTTGCCATGCTTTTAGTGCTTTAGCATCAGTGCGCCAAGGAAACTTATCGAACTTATCGTTGAAGTTTTTATTTGGAAGCGTAGGAAAGTGAAACAGTAAATAGTAGCTGAACTCACGCCAACCCAATTCGCTTAAATAGGTTTCGATACTTTTATCTTCACTATTACCAAACTTATCTTTAATGGCATACCAAACTTGATTGGGCGATACTTCACCAAAATGTAGATGCGGAGATAGGCGTGACGTGCCACGTGCAGACGGAATGTCGCGACCATCTTTATATTTTCTCGCAGAGTTCTCGATAAAATCAGATAAGTTATCAGCGGCGCCATCTTCGCCTGGTGACCATTCTTTAGCGATAGTCTCATCCCACTTGATGCTTGGCAATAATGCCAATGATGCTAATTGGTCACCTTCACTTTTCACGTCAGCGTAAGTAATTCGTGCTGGAGGTGCTTTGGGGTAGCGCGGTTCTTCAACTTGTAAACAACCATTTTTGTAATACGGAGTGAAAACGCGGTATGGAGTACCGTCTTTTTTCAGTACCTTCATAGGTTCCCACAATAAACTACCATTACAGCTATGTGCCTCAAAACCCTCGTCTATAAGATGCTTTTTGAGTGCTTTATCCCGGTTTATCTGCCATGGCTCATAACAGCGGTTCCAAAATATAGAGCTCGCGTCGAACGTCTTCATTAACCCTGGAATAATAGTTTGCGGGTCGCCTTTGAAGATCTGTAAGTGACCGTTTAATCGCTTGTTTAACGACTCAAGTGAATGATGAAGCCACCACTGGCTCGCACCGCCAGGAAGCCTGCCGTCAGGCGCATTGTCATCATAAATATAAATAGGAACGATTTTGCCCATATCACAGGCTGCATTTAACGCGGGGTTATCTTTTACGCGAAGGTCTTGTCGGAACCACATAATGCTTGTAGGAACGGTCACTTTTTTTCCTTTTTCACTGCACTTAATTTGAATTATTTTCGTAGTGTTAGATGTACGTATAATTTTAGATTCTGGATCCGACAAAAAACTAAAAAGCGTGACAAATTAGTATGATAAATAACCAGCGAGAAAGTGAACTTACAAACGATGTTCGCAGAGGTTTGTTTTGGTTTCGACACGACCTAAGACTTCACGACCAACCGGCGATACTAAAGCTTTGTGAAGAAGTATCAGAGATAACATTTACCTATATATTGGATGAACAACATTTTCTTCCCAACGAGTTTGGCTTTTCGCCAATGGGTGAACACAGGTATACATTTCTACTTCAGACGCTAAGCGATTTAGAGCAATCACTTAATAAATATGGTCATAAACTGGTAGTGTTGAGAGGTAAAACAGCTGACTGTTTAGTTAACCTTCTACGAGTCGGTGACTATACGCACTTAGGTGTAAGTCAGCATTGCGGCTATAACGAAACGGCTCAACTTAATACCGTAAAACGCTTCTTTGACACATTAACGGTTATAGAAACCGCTACTTACGGCCTTTTCGACGTTAATAGTTTTCCTTTTGCGATTGAAGATATGCCTGATGTATTTAGTCCATTTCGCAGAAAAGTAGAAAAGCACTGTGAACCAATACCAGTGGTTAAAACGATATCACAGTTGCCGAGCCCTTATGCCCCTGAAGTTGAGCAGCAATATCGCTTTGAGATAAACGTAGAACTGCCCGCTTCGCCAAGCCATACTTTTGTTGGTGGTGAGAAAGCTGCGCTTACTCACTTGAATCGCTATCTTTTTGATTGGCATGCGGCCGCAACCTATAAAGAAACACGAAATACGCTCGATACGTGGGAGCATAGCACTAAACTCTCTGCGTGGTTAGCGAATGGCTCCCTATCTGCTCGCGAAGTAGTTAGGCAAGTTAAAGAATTTGAACAAACTATTGAAAAAAATGATTCCACCTACTGGATTTATTTTGAGCTTTTATGGCGTGAATTTTTTCATTGGTTGCAGTGTAAGTATGGGTCTAAGTGGTTTCGCTTCAGTGGAATCCAAGGTAAAACGCCTTCAACCAAACACGATCCAGAAACCTTTACTCGTTGGTGTGAAGGTAAAACAGGTTATCCTATTGTAGACGCTTGTATGCGTCAGCTTGCTGAGACCGGCTACATGTCAAATCGAGGACGTCAACTAGTTGCGAGCTGCTTTGTACACGAACTTCGTCAAGATTGGCGCTATGGTGCAGCATGGTTTGAGCATCAACTCGTCGATTTTGATGTAGGTAGCAACTGGGGAAACTGGCTATATCTTGCGGGTGTTGGGAGCGACCCCCGTGGTCATAGGCAGTTTAACTTGCAGAAGCAAACTGATACTTACGATCCAGACGGCACTTTTCGTAACAAGTGGCTGTAGTTGCTTTTTCTATGCCGACATCAAGTAGTAAACAAGCGGTAACGGTAGTTTGGCTTAAAAGAGATTTGCGCTTACGAGACCACGAACCGCTCTTTCGAGCAGCGATGGCCAATGAGCGTGTACTTCTGCTTTACTGCTGGGAGCCTTCACTTTTAAGAGACCCCCACATGAGCGAGCGCCACTGGCGCTTCGTTCAACAAAGTCTTGATGATATAAACCGACAGCTACCAGAGAATATCACAGTCCTCTCACTGCACGCAGAAGTCGTGGAAGCTCTTGAGTATATTTCTCATTTTTTTTGTATTTCTTTGGTTAGAAGTTACCAAGAAATCGGTCTAAAGGTTACGCATAACCGTGACAGGAAAGTATTTAAGTATCTGAATTTAAGAAGAATACCTTTTATTGAGTCATCTTATGGTGCTGTCATACGCGGATTGCCACACCGGTCAGAGTGGCAGATAAACTGGGAACGTCATTTTGCTGAACCAACCTTTGATTTCGACATTAATCATGTGAATTGGATAGACTGGCGAGCCAATCAGAAAATACACATCGCTGAGCAAACACTTAGTGCGTTATTGGCATCATATAGTTCTTATGGGGGCAACTTTGATCAAGGCGAGCAAGAACCACATTATGTCGCGCAAGATGAAACGCAAATATATGGCGAGGGTATGCAGCCAGGCGGAGAACGTCGTGCTTGGCAAGTGCTGAAAGATTTTTTCAATCATCGGGGTCAGTTTTACCATCAGCATATTTCAAAGCCCGAACATGCAAGACGCGCATGTACACGCCTGAGCCCTTATTTAGCATGGGGCAACGTTTCAATTAAGCAGGCCTATCAAAGCGTACAGTTACAAAGGCAATTAAAAAAATCCCTTTCCCAAGAAGAAAAAAAGAGATGGAGTCGCGCACTTTCTGCCCTCACCTCTAGGCTCCATTGGCATTGCCATTTCATTCAAAAGTTTGAGAGTGAATGCAGTATTGAATGGCGACCAATGAATAGCGCATACGAAACCTTTCCTTATATCGACGGTCCGGAAGCGGAACGGCGTTTCTATTATTGGAGCATCGGGCAAACCGGTTATCCTCTTGTAGATGCGTGTATGCGTGCGTTAAAGCATACGGGATATCTCAATTTTCGAATGCGTGCTATGGTTACCAGCTTTCTATGTCACCATTTAAACGTACATTGGCTAAAGGCTGCTCACTACTTGGCGACTCAGTTTTTAGATTTTGAACCGGGTATTCACTATCCACAAATTCAGATGCAGGCGAGTGTGACCGGCATCCATACTGTTCGGCTATATAATCCTGTTACACAATCAAAAAAACTGGACCCTGACGGCGTGTTCATCAAAAAGTGGATACCAGAGCTTTCAGCGCTGCCAGATGATGCTGTGCACGCGCCTTATCTGCTTCCACCACTTGAGGCGGTCATGCTAGACTTTGAGCTTGGCAAGGATTACGTTGCTCCTATTATTGATATCTCAGAAAACAATCGAGCCACGGCAAAGCGTTTATGGGACTACCGAGAACGGGATGATGTGCTTAAAGAAGCGAAGCGTATAGTTCAGCGACATACTATGCAAAATAGCCCTAGTCGAACATGGCTGAAAGCCAAGGCAAATAAAAATGCCTAACGATTATTTTTTCTAAGCCACTCATTGAGCAACTTTATTTGACCGCATTTGTAAGCGGCATACATTAATCGCATAGCATTTGACATGGCTTCGCTATCTGTCCATCCGGTTTTATCGCGAATTTCGTCGTAACACGCTTTAGCTTCCGGACTAACATAGCCCCTAACCAGTTTTTTACCGGCTTCTTTCTGTCTTTCTCTAAAACGACGCTGTTTATCGGCGTTTGCTTTTGCCTTATCTGTCGAACTACTTTTATTGGGCGTTTTTGTTGTTTGTTCTGTCATAGTTTTCACACGAAATTACGTTATTGTAGATCTAAAGACAATTGCTGTATAAATATCACGCTATTAGTGCGATATTTGTTCTAGCCTGATAACTAAAGCTATAGTAGCATGCGTTTTTCTTCAGAAAAATCACTGTTCAGAGTTGTTTGGCTTACAAGTGTTCGCTAGATTAGCAACATCATTTTAATAACAACATCGAGTTGGGAATGTCAGAGAAGAAAAATAGTTTTAATAAAGAAGATTTACTAGCATGCAGCCGTGGGGAAATGTTCGGTCCTGGTAACAGTCAACTTCCCGCGCCAAATATGCTTATGATGGATCGCGTCGTGTCGATTACCGAAGACGGTGGCGAACACGGTAAAGGCGAAATTGTCGCTGAATTGGATATAACCCCTGATCTATGGTTTTTTGACTGTCACTTCCCTGGAGACCCAGTAATGCCAGGCTGTCTTGGTTTAGATGCGATGTGGCAGCTTGTTGGTTTTTTCTTAGGTTGGAGCGGAGGTCCTGGTAAAGGGCGCGCACTGGGTGTAGGTGAAGTCAAATTTACAGGTCAGATATTACCGACGGCTAAAAAAGTTACCTACAAGATTACTATGAAACGCGTTATTAAGCGTAAGCTGTTCATGGGAATGGCTGACGGTTCAGTAGAAGTCGATGGCCGAGAAATCTATGTGGCAAAGGATTTAAAAGTTGGGCTATTCCAAGATACGTCAAACTTCTAGCATTTAAGGCTGCTAACTGCTTTGAAGGAAATACTTCAAAAACAAAAAAAGCCCCTTTTCAGGGGCTTTCCTTTTTGCATAATCAGTTCATAAAAGAGAAGTGTTATTTAACACTCAGACCTAAGTGTCTATCTTCTACTGCCTCGCGCCATCCACCTAACCATTGTGAACGAGCATCGTTTTGCTGAAATGGACATAATTCCTTCGAGCGACCGCTAATACCAGCTTGATAGCCTTTTGCATGTGCGCGTGTCAGTTTATCTCTTTTTTGTCTTTTCATTGATTAGCCTCTTTTGTTTGTTGAATGTACAACAAATCATTTTCTCGAGCGCTCTACATCATTTCGGTTGATAGTGCCGGAAAAGTTTTTGCGTACACTACTTTGATAGTGCAATTATCAAAATGGTTCAAGAAAAATAAAAAATTAAAGGGCTTGACTTTATTTAAACAAATGAAGTTTCGATGAAATTTATGTTACATTTTTTATGCATAAATATGTCACTTGTTACAATTTTTAGGTATAAAAAAAGCCACAAGATTGTGGCTTCTTAATGTCAGAATAAATATTAAACAGTTATTCTTTTATTTTTTAAAACGTCTGCGTATAAATGCTGCGGTAAGCAAGCCGAACAATGCAAACCAGCCCGTGGAAGCGCCACTGCGTTCAAAGGGTTGCTCGTCTTCTGGTACTTCACACTCGTCTATAGAGCCATTAGCAATAGGCGATAGCTTTACTGCGACAATGGTGTCAACGTCCACAGTTTCTCCGTCTGAGTTAATTATGTCGTTGCCGGTAACATATTTACTCGTCGCCTTGATACGCGCGTTCGCAATTATCTCGTTGTTATCGTTTATATCAACCGCTTCAAGCAGTTCATAGTTGTTGTCACAAGATACGAGATCATTGAGGTCAGTGAATTCTTCAGTATTAATGTTATACATAAATGCAGCGGTTTCTCTAAGGGTATCGCTTGTCGCATCAACGTCGGCTTTACCAACAACGATATTGTTATTGTTGATTGCGTTCGCCGTTACGCCGGCACTTGAGAAGAATCCAGCCGGATAATGCTGCTCTTGCGTGTCTAGATTGTAAACAAATAACCGAGAACGTGCGATATCACTCTGAGAGCGAAGCACCGCGCCTGTAACCCAATTCTCATCGTTTATTGCGATGGCTTGGCTAAGCAGGTTTTCTTCTCTTGGAAGAAGCTCAATGGTCTCCCCGTCTCTGAATACTGTCGCGACCCGCTCACTCTCAGATAACCCAGACTGATTTGGGCGAGTGATAGTAATTCTGTCACCTGTAAGTCCCTCACCTACGGCAATGCCCTGATTATTAATATCGTAGGCATAAGTGAAGTAGTGACGCTCGTCGGCTTCATCTGGCTCAAAAAGCAGTGGATAGGTTTCTGTGCTAATCACATCACCATTAACGTCGATTTGCCAAATGGTAGCGTTCACTTCAGAAAGTAAAACGAAGCCAGGTAAATAATTCGATGAAGTATTAAGGAAATAGCTCGAAATTCTTGGTACTGCAAAATCGCCATTATATACGGTAAATAAGCAACGTCCCTCGGACTGATCGCCTCGTTGCTCTTCATCTGTACACGTCTCGAGTGCCTCGTCAACGTCTTCGCGAAAGCTTACCGTACTAAACCCCGCTACCTGGAGGTTTTCATTTACCGCGCGGGCTGAAGAAAATCCGCCTGCTTTGGTGTCAACTGCCGGAAGGACTTTCGTTACACCTGATGCTTGAACAAACCCCTGTTGTGCCGATTCGGGATATGTGTAGTTAATCGTATCGCCATTTTCGTTTTCGTAGGAGTCTAAAACAACTAACCCAGAGGAATCGCCAACAATGAAGTTACCGTTCAAACTGTCTCGGCCAGTGACTTCAACTGACTGCGTGTAGTCATCAAACTTATCCGTTACTTCATCGAGACCAGGTACAAGCGAAATATCTTGCGTGTCGGTAACATAGGTACGAAAAGACGCAAGTTTTTGCCCTTGGACTGTATTCGTGTTTTGAAGAAGGAAGTTTACAATTGTTGTGTAATCAACATCAGTAAAGACACCTTGTCGAAAATCTTCTTCGTTCTCTAAACTTTCACCAAACTGGTCGAAAAAGGTGGTGTCGTTCTCAAGCTGCTCCACATCGACAGGTGGATTGTACTCAAGCTGTACAACAGACAGCATTTTCCCCGAGTTATCGATAGAGCGAGCGAAATTATTTCTAGCGGTATCCTGTAAAGGAAGAGGCGTCACGGAATAGGTCGCGGCGAATGCCGAAACACTTCCTGTTGCCAACAGAACGGCGGCGGCAAGCTGAGTTCGTTTCATTTAAAATCCTATTTACTGCTGATTATCTTCCAGCATACTTTCTAGTTCATCCCAGCGCGCATATTTCTGGGAAAGTAATTCTTCTTTATCCGCTAATTCGGCTAGAGCCTTGGCGGTAGTGTCGCTATCTTGTTTGAAGAAATCCGGGTCATTAACCTTTTCCTGCATGGCTTCAAGTTCTTCCTCTAACGTTTCTAATTCTTTGGGAAGAGACTCAAGCTCTCGCTGGTCTTTGTATGATAGCTTTTTCGTCTTACGGGGGGCAGACTTAGCACTAGGACTCCCCGAAGTTGAATTAGTTTCATTCTTTACTTTGGCTTTTTCTTCTTTTTCGATTTGCTGACGCTTTTCCTGTTGGTCTTTATACCAGTTTTCTACGTCAGTGAAACCCCCAATGAACTCTCTAAGCACGCCATGGCCTTCAAAAACCACGCTACTATTTGCTACGTTATCAACAAATTCCCTATCGTGACTCACCAACAGAACAGTGCCGGTATATTCATTGAGCAAGGTTTCCAGCATTTCCAGCGTTTCAACATCAAGATCGTTAGTTGGCTCATCGAGTACCAAAACATTACTCGGCTTTAGCATAAGCTTAGCCAACATCAAACGGTTCTTTTCACCGCCAGATAGGGATTTTACCGGCGCATTTACACGCTCAGGTGTAAAAAGATAGTCTTGCAGATAGCTGATAACGTGGCGCGGGTGGCCGTTAACCATCAGATCTCTTTTCCCATCGCCCACGGCATCGATCACGGTCTGTTCTAAATCCAAGCCATGTCGGTGCTGGTCGAAATACGCAACCTCTAAATTGGTGCCTTGCTTGCAGTTTCCAGCATCAGGCTGTAGCTCACCTAATAGTAACTTGATTAGTGTACTTTTACCGCTACCGTTCGGGCCGATAAGTGCAAGCTTATCACCACGTAGCACATTAAGGTTTAGGCCTTTGACAATAGGCTTACCTTCAATGCTGTAGCTGAGGTCTTTTACCTCAAATACCATCTTGCCTGAACGTGCGCCTTGATGTTGGTTAACCACAGCATTACCCTGCACTGCACGTCTTGCTTTACGCTCCTCACGAAGTTTCTTAAGGGCTCGCACTCGCCCCTCATTGCGTGTACGGCGAGCTTTGATACCCTGACGAATCCAAACTTCTTCTTGCGCTAACTTCTTATCAAACTCAGCGTTTTGAGATGCTTCAATCTCTAAATCTTGTTGTTTTTTCTCTAGGTAAGTTTCGTAATTTCCGGGATAGCTGGTAACAGAGCCTCGGTCAAGGTCAATAATTCGTGTGGCCATTGCGCGTATAAAAGCACGGTCATGGCTGACAAATACAATGGCACCTTGATAATTGCTCAAACTTGATTCAAGCCATCGTATCATTTCAATATCAAGGTGGTTAGTAGGCTCGTCTAAAAGCAGTAGGTCTGGTTGACGAACAAGAGCTCGCGCTAGTGCCGCTTTTCTGCGCCATCCTCCAGATAACGTTGATAGCGAAATCTCTGGTTCTAGCTTGAGCATCGTTAGTGTTTGTTCTATTTGCTGTTCAAACTGCCATGCATCGCGCGCTTCAAGTTGTTCTTGTAAACGTTGAAGCTTATTTAAGTTAGCTTCACTAGGGTCTTCACCGACGATACGGGTTTGATGAAAATAGGCTTTCAGCGTTTCCCCAACGTCAGATAGACCTTCTGCAACGTAATCGAAAAGCGTAACATCTGTGGTCTGCGGAGGATCCTGCTCTAAACGGGCAATAACCGTATTACTCTCAATTATCCGCTGGCCGTCATCAGCAATAATATCGCCAGCGATGACCTTCATTAAGGTAGACTTTCCACTGCCGTTACGGCCAACGAGACACACCCGCTCTTTCGGTTGAACAACAAGTTCGACGCCGTCTAAAAGCGGCGGATTTCCATAAATAACAGTGATGTTTTTTAACTGCAAAATGCTCACTGAAGAAACTCCTCTAAATCGGCTGTGGTGAAAGGCCAACCGATTTCCTTATTATTGTCATGTCGCTTCAGCACCGGAATACGAGCGCCATATAGGTGGTAAAGCTCTGTGCTTTGGCGGATATTAACCTTTTCTATCGTTAAAGATGAAGACATAGACGTGCGCGCTATCTCCAAATCGGCTAAATCACATAAACTGCAATGAGGACCGGTGTAAAAATAAATCTTCACGATGCTAGTATCCAGCACTGATGAATTTTACCTTTACGGGCAAAATCTTCAGGAATAGTTTCATTTGTGATATTTTTCACAGAGAGACCAAGTGCGCTTATTGTCGGTTCATCTAACTTAAAGCCACGCTTATTATTGGAAAAAATAATCGTCCCTTGCGCTTTCAAACACGCCTTGGCATCGCTAAGCATTTTTACGTGATCGCGCTGCACATCCCACGTATTCTGCATGCGCTTTGAATTTGAAAATGATGGTGGGTCGATAAAAATTAAGTCGTATTTGCCTTTATGGCTACTGAGCCACGTTGTGCAGTCTGCCTGAATAAACGCGTGCGGCCCCGTAAGCTTGTTAAGCGCCACGTTTTTCTTTGCCCACTCCAGATAAGTATTTGACATATCAACCGTAGTGACTGATTTAGCGCCACCCATGGCTGCAAATACAGACACGCTTCCTGTGTAAGAAAAAAGGTTTAGTACGTCCTTACCCGCTGACATCGCTTTTACTTTTTGACGAGTATTGCGATGGTCTAAGAAAAGGCCGGTATCTAAATAATCTGTTAGGTTTACTAAGAAACGCGCGCCATTTTCATACACTTCCATCATGTCGCCAGACTGATTAATTTTTTCGTACTGCTTAGTGCCTTTTTGTTGGGCACGGACTTTTAATGCAATCTTTTTGGGCGACACGCCTGTCACTGCGGGTAAATGAAGAAGCACTTCCTGAAGGCGTTTTCGGGCTTTGTCTTCCGATACGGTTTTTGGTGGCGCGTACTCTTGTACTACAAGCCAATCATCATATCGATCTACCGCTACATTATAATCCGGCAGATCGGCATCGTAGATGCGATAACAGTTTGTGTTTGCGCTTTTTATCCAGCCTTTCATACGCTTGAGGTTTTTCTTCAAGCGATTAGCAAATTCGTGATTGCCGGCATCTTCGCTGAACTGCACCGTGTTATCTTCATCTAGCACGTAGTTAGCAAGGCGACATTCTAACTTACCATTATTCATGGCGTAGTCTTTAGTTGCACGAAGTTTTAATACGCGAAGTAAGTCACGATTACTGCTTAGCAGCGAAACGTGCCATCCCTTCCATGCTTCTTTAAAACGCTTGCCCCAATCACTGAAAAGAGGAATAAGCGAGGTAAGTTCACCAAGACGTTCGCCATACGGAGGGTTTGATACTACGTAGCCGGGTGTTGCTACTGGTGGTGATGACTTAGTTGCATCTTGCTGAGAAAATGATATATCACTAAACACGCCGGCAAAATCTGCGTTGGCTTTGGCAATAGCAACCATCTTACGGCTAAAGTCACCGGCGTAAATGCCACCTCCACAGCTTGGTTTTTGAACCGTAATTGCGTTTTCGAGCAAAGCTTCCCAGAGCTTTTCTTCATGGCCTAACCACTTAGTAAAACCCCAATAAGAGCGCCTAATACCTGGTGCGATATTTCGGGCAATATATGCGGCCTCAATGGCGATGGTGCCTGAGCCACACATTAAGTCAACCAATGGCGCACTTGTATTTTCTGTCCAACCACTGCGTATTAGCATTGCACTTGCGATGTGTTCCTTTAGTGGTGCATCACCGGTTTCTTGCCTGTAAGCACGCTGGTGGAGACTGGCTCCAGCCAAGTCAATTCCTAAGATCACGTTATCGCGATGAAGTCTTGCATAAACAGAAATATCAGGCGTTTTGCGTTCAACTGAAGGGCGAGGTAAACCTTGCTCAACAAACGAGTCAACAATCGCATCCTTAACGCGCACTGCGCCAAACTGTGTGTTTTTAATCGCAAAATTGGTGCCGATAAATTGTACAGATAAAGTATGACGTGAATCCATCTGCATTTGCCAATCGATGCCCATCGCAGTGTTGTACAGGGCTTCAGCATCCCCTGCTTTACCAGACGCAAGCACCCAGATTACGCGGTTTGCTAGTCGCGACCACAAGCAAAGTTTATAAGCATCTTCTTTTGACCCTTCAAACTGTATAGTGCCAGGCCCTTGTTTAATTTGTGCATCAGGGCATAGGTTCAGCACTTCTTGCTTTAATAGTTCGTCAAGACCGCGACTGGTCGTAACCAGAATAGTATTCATTCAATTACCTGTTTGGGGTGTGCATGCTTTTTTACAATTGAGCATGCACACAAGAGATTATTTTTCAGATGTATTATAACGCGTTTACGATGCGTTTAACGAGGTTCGGACCTTGATAAATAAAAGCCGAATAGATTTGAACGAGAGATGCGCCAGCATTGAGCCTTTCTTTGGCCGTCGTAGGTGAATCTATTCCGCCTACACCAATTATTGGAATCGCGCGGTCAAGTGCTTTGCTCAACTTGCGCGTAACTTCAAGACTCATGTCAGTCATGACCGAACCACTCAAACCACCCATTTCGTCCGCATATTTCAGCCCAGCAACAGCATCCCGAGAAAGTGTTGTATTTGTCGCAATTACGCCGTCCATTTTACTGTTTAAAAGAGATGCCGCAATGCTGTCGATTTCAACATCACTTAAATCAGGCGCGATTTTAATAAATAGCGGTACGTATTTTCCGTGAGTTTGCGTCAGCGTTTCTTGTGCTGCTTTGAGACCTACCAATAATTTATCAAGAGCTTCACCGTATTGAAGGTTTCTAAGACCTGGCGTGTTTGGCGAAGAAATATTTATAGTCACATAGCTGGCGTAAGGGTATACCTTATTGAAGCATGTTAGATAGTCGTCGAGGGCGTTAGCTTCTTCAGTATCTTTGTTTTTACCAATATTAATCCCAATAGGCCCTTTAAACTGCGCCTTTTTCACCTGTTCAACGAGATGATCAACGCCTTTGTTATTAAAGCCCATGCGATTGATAATGGCGTGCTTTTCAGGAATTCGAAACAAGCGAGGTTTAGGATTTCCAGGTTGAGGGCGCGGCGTAACCGTACCAATTTCAACAAAACCAAATCCCATACTGGCAAAAGCATCGATGCAGTCGCCGTTTTTATCAAGTCCTGCTGCAAGTCCCACTGGATTATCGAAGGTCATTCCAGCGACGGTCACTGGTTTTTTGATTGTGGGAGTGCTGTACATCCATTTCAGCGGTGTGTGTTGTGTCTTGTTTAACCAGTTAATGGTGAAATCGTGACTTTTTTCAGGTTCGCACTGAAGTAAGAATTTTTGCACTAAAGATTGCATGGCTAATTTTAACGCTCGCTTATTAAGGGTCTGTTGATCGCTAACATTGATAGGTTTGCGTTAAGAATGTTGATCCTAACACTGGAACTAAATTATACAGCAACGATCACTCGGCCAATAAAAAGCCCTGATAAACAGGGCTTAAATTATTAAGGTGCGTGTATTCTAATGGTTAGACTTCACGCTTAAAAGCATCAATTCACGTAAAGCGACAGAAAATTTAGCAAATTCGTGAGTTGTACTCGTCTTAAACTCTGACATCATGTGATACCAACGCTTGAGCAGTACCTGATTACTTTCAATCCATTCATCTAAAATTTGGTCAGCATTACTGATATCTTCACGTGATGCCAGCAGATTCGCGGCAATTGAACGCTGCTGCCAATCTAACTCCTCACGGTAAGATGCACGTGCAAGTGCTTGCCAGTGGTTGCTTACCGCTTGATTGTTAATTTGATCTAAGAACCAATGCAGCTCTAAACGAGAACCTAATTGATAATAAAGCTTAGCAACAACATCGGTATCGTGTTTGTCCGCTTCTACAATCTGCGCCAAATCGAAGCTTGAGAACATGTTTGAGAAGCTTGCCACTTGATACGCGATGTCTTGCGGGACACCTTTATCAATGTATTTTTGAGTCGCTGCTTCAAGCTGCACATATTCACTTTCAACAAGGTAGTGTTGTAGGTTTTTCGACAGAGTATCAAACGTTCCGCGGTAGCTAGCGATGGCTTCCTCTATGCTCTGCGCTTTGTTACCGTGGCGTATATACCAGCGTGCAGCGCGGCGCATGATTCTACGGGCTTCATCTAGCATCTTAAGCTGCAACTTCGCAGGGATAATATTATCGAGCTCTTCAATGCGAGCCCACAGCGTTTTCATATTGAAAATACCGTGCACAATCGCGTAGGCATCTGCGATTTCGCTAACACTTGCGCCTGTCTCTTCCTGCATTCTGAAAACAAAATTAAGGCCCATATCATTAACCATGTTATTGGTTAACTTAGTGGCAATAATTTCGCTTCGAAGTGGATGCTGCTGCATGTGCGTAGCAAACTTTTCGCGAAGGATTGATGGGAACGCTTCTACAAGTAACTTTCCGTGATAAGGGTTATCAGTAATTTCAGGAATATTAAGCGCGTCTTTCAACACCATCTTACCGTAGGCGATGAGTACGCTTAGCTCTGGACGAGTCAACCCTTGATCTGAAGCCACGCGATCTGAAATTTCATCATCGCTTGGGATAAATTCCAGTTCACGATTTAGTTGCCCTTCTCGCTCAAGACCGTGAATAAAGCGCAGCTGCTCTTTGAGTTGTTTAACACCAGCAAGCTCCGTGATAGAGATTGATTGAGTTTGACGATAGCAGTCCTCGAGTACAATGCGACTTACATCGTCGGTCATATCGTAAAGTAATTTATTACGTTGCTTGAGTGTTAATTCACCGTCGTTCACTAGGCTGTTAAGTAAGATTTTGATATTTACTTCATTATCCGAACAGTCCACACCACCCACGTTATCAATAAAGTCAGTGTTAACCCGGCCGCCATTGGATGCATATTCAATTCGTCCCAGTTGCGTTAAGCCTAAGTTACCGCCCTCGCCCACAATTTTGGCTTGAACGTCACGACCATTAACTCGTAAGTCATCGTTAGCACGGTCCCCAACATCTGAGTGAGATTCTTTTTTGCTCTTAATATACGTACCGATACCGCCATTCCAAAGAAGATCGACAGGCATTTTCAATATATTATGAATAAGCTCGTTTGGTGTCATCGTTAGCTGACGGGTACCCAACCACTTCTTCATTTCAGGCGTAAGCTTAATTGACTTAGACGCGCGGCTAAATACACCACCGCCTTTTGAGATGAGCTTACTGTCGTAGTCTTCCCAGCTAAGGCTTGGATTTTCAAACAGGCGCTGACGCTCTTTATAGCTCGCTGCTGCATCAGGGCTAGGGTCAAAGAAAATATGCAAATGGTTAAATGCCGCGATTAACCGCGTGTGCTCTGAAAGCAACATACCGTTACCGAATACGTCACCTGCCATGTCACCTACACCTACACATGTAAAATCTGTGGATTGACAGTCGATGCCAATTTCTCTGAAGTGACGCTTGACAGATTCCCAACCGCCGCGAGCGGTTATGCCCATTTTTTTATGGTCGTAACCTATACTTCCGCCAGATGCAAATGCATCGCCTAGCCAAAAACCAAATTCTTCTGCAATACCGTTGGCAATGTCAGAGAAGGTTGCAGTGCCTTTATCTGCAGCTACAACCAAGTACGGGTCGTCATCATCAAGGCGAACCACATCTTTAGGCGGTACTATCTCGCCATTGACAATGTTATCGGTAATATCAAGTAAACTAGTAATGAAAATTCGGTAACAGGCTTGACCTTCTGCCTGAATAGCTGCACGTCCTTCGCCTACCGGTAAGTTTTTACAAACAAATCCACCTTTTGCGCCAACCGGAACGATAACCGTATTTTTAACCTGCTGCGCCTTAACTAGCCCTAGTACTTCCGTTCTAAAGTCTTCCTGGCGGTCCGACCAACGCAAACCACCGCGTGCAACTTTACCGCCTCGTAAATGCACACCTTCTACTCGTGGGCTGTAGACGAATATTTCGAACTTCGGCAGCGGAAGCGGCATCTCAGGAATAAGCTCCGGCAGCATTTTAAACGAAACATAAGACTTTTCGTTGCCAGCGTCATCGGGTTGATAGAAGTTAGTGCGCAAGGTCGCTGACATCATGTCAAGATAACGGCGGATAATACGGTCATCATCCAAGTTGCTTACATTATCCAACTGCGCCTTGATATCTTCTAGCAGCGCTTCTTCCTTCTTCACGTTACGCTTTTTCTTAGGGTTGAAGCGAAGGTCAAAGAAATCAACCAGTAGACGGGCGATATTTGGATAGTTTGATAGCGTGTTTGCGATGTAATCTCGGCTGAACGAACTGCCTGTCTGACGCATGTATTTTGCATAGGCACGCAATATTGTAACTTTTCGGCCTGTCATGTTTGCGCCAAGAATTAGGCGGTTGAAAGCGTCATCCTCTAGTGTCTTGGTCCACACTTTAGCGAAGGCGTCTTGGAACAACAGTTGAGCCTTCTCCATGTCGAAATGCTGGCCGCTTTTGTGAAGCATGGTGAAGTCCATCACCCAGTTACGCTCACCCTCTGAACACGTTATTTTATAGGGGCTTTCATCGATTACGCGTAACCCAAAATTCTCCAGCATGGGCAGTACGTCAGACAAATGGATAGGTTCAGCTCGATGGAAAAGTTTAAGCTTAACCACTTGGCTGTCAGCGTCTTCTTCTTGAGGGCGGTAGAACAGCATGTCGAGGGTGTGATTGTCGTCAAGCATCTCTAACTTGCCGATATCGACAAGCGCTGCCGACGGGAGGTTGTGCTCCATATAGCTTCGAGAAAACGCGTTATTGTATTTACGCTCAAGCGCTTTGCCCGATGCCTCACCGTGCGCAGCAGAAATTGAAGACGCTAGTCTGTCGTTCCACGTTTTGGTCAACTCAATTATATTTTGCTCTATTTCCTTCACATCGAATTCCGCGTTGTTATCGTTGACTCTTGCAATGTAGTGCGTGCGTGCATACACAGACTCTGAGAAAAATGTCGTGAACTCTACTTCTTCCGCCGCACCGAGTGATGCCTTTAAAAGCGCTTGCGTCTCTTTTCTTAACTGGGTGTTATAGCGCTCTCTTGGCACAAACACCATGCATGAGAAAAAGCGCCCAAAGATATCTTTACGGATGAACAAGCGAGAGATACCTCTTTCTTGCATTTGAAAGATACCCATGACGATTTGCGCTAGCTCTTCAGCAGGGGTCTGAAGCAGCTCGTCACGAGGATAGGTTTCTATGATGTTTGCGAACGCTTTGTAAGCATGCGTGCCAGGCTCAAAACCTGATAGTTCACAAATACGTTTAATCTTCTCTCGTAAAATCGGAAGTTGAGTTACGCTGTTATTGTAAAACGATGCTGAATATAAGCCTAAGAAGCGATGTTCACCTACAACCTGCCCGTCTTTATTAAATACCTTCACGCCGACATAATCCATATAGGCTGGACGATGCACACGAGCACGAGAATTAGTCTTCGTTAATATTAGGGGATTTTTGCTTAATGCTTCGGCTCTTGCAGAAGCAGGTAAACGAGACAACAAGCGCTCGCGGTCGTTAATCGAGTTTTTCAACAAACCCAGGCTCGTGTCGTTTTGAGGTATCCATCTATGGTCACCTTCAATCGCTTTGACGTCATAGTAACGGTAACCCATCATGGTGAAGTTATGATCGCCCAGCCACTCAAGATAAGCTTTTGTTTGGTTTTTCGCTTCTGCCGATACCGGCCAATTAAATTTAGCGTTATTTTTAATAACATCCTGCAAGGTGTTGGTCATCCCCTGCCAGTCTTGTACCGCTAACGACACCTCATCGACAACTGAATGAAGCTCTTTGGTTAACGCATCAATATCCTTTTTTGATGTCTGTGTATCAATTTCTATGAAAATAACCGTTTCTTTTTTAGCGCCTTCTATAGTTTTTCCAGGCTCAACAAATGCCTGCACTTTATTCGTGCTGTCTCTCTTGATACCAATAGGGCTGTGGAGAAACAAGTGCGCAGTAATGTTTAATCTGTTAAGCAACATGCGCACTGAGTCAACCAAAAACGGCATGTCAGAGACGATAATCTCGACGATAGTGTGGCTTGAATGCCAACCGTGTTTCGCTATTTCTGGATTGAAAACGCGTATATAGGGCGCATTATTGTCAAATTTTGCTAGACCATTCCATAAGCTGAGTGTTGCACCATAAAGGTCGCTGTCGTTTCGGTTTTCTAAGTCATCGCTAGAAATATTTTTATACAACAGACGTCCGAATTGCTGCACAAGAGACTTCTGCTTGGTATCTACTTTCTTGTCGATAAGTGCAAATACGTTGTCTAGCAGTACTGAGTGTCGCTGTGAGGTGACTGTCATTTGTTAACCTTTTTTGAATGTCGTAATACCAATCCAACTTGGTATAAGTGTCGAGTACCAAACTATTTTCTCTAATAAATGACGCTAATGAAAGCCCATTTTTAACCTTATATTAACAGCATAGATAACTATGCAGAAAACACCCAAAAAAAAGGGCCAAAAGGCCCTTTTTTATGCGTAGCTATGCAAAAATATTTTATGCACCAGGGTCGTTTTTATTCCACCACAAGAATCGTGCAAGCGCAGGCAGTACAATTATTGCACCAAGCATGTTCACAACGAACATGAATGTCAGCAATATTCCCATGTCCATTTGGAACTTCAGAGAAGAGAACACCCACGTGCTCACGCCAATTGCTAGCGTTATGCCAGTAAACAACACTGCGCTGCCACGCTCTTTCAGGGCTGCAAAATAGGCCTCTTGAACGGTCGCGCCTTTTTTCAGCATTAGGCTCTTGGTAGAGAGAATATAAATACCATAGTCAACGCCAATACCCACGCCAAGTGCGATTACCGGTAACGTAGATACGGTGAGACCTATTTGCAGGTATGTCATTAGCGCTTGGGCCAAGACCGAAACCACGTAAAGTGGAATAACGACAACCAGCGTAGCGCGAATAGAGCGGAAGCTGATAAGACACAGCGCGATAACCGCGCCGAATACGTATAGCATCATTGGGTCTTGAGCTGCGCTTACTGCTTCATTCGTCGCTGCCATTACGCCTACTGGGCCAGACGCCAGACTAAATTTCATGTCATCAGTCTGATACTCGTCGCGATAGGCTTTCACCGCATCAACCACGCGAGAAATGGTTTCTGCCTTGTGATCTTCCATAAACAAAATGATGGGCATCACCGAACAGTCACCGTTCAACAAACCCGATGAGGTAGGTACGCGAGAAATAGCTTGCACTAACGTTTGTTGGTTGCGCGGAAGTACTTGCCACTTCACATTCCCTTCGTTGTATCCAGCGTTTACAATTTTTGCAACAGAGGCAAGAGACACGGCTGACTGTACGCCCTGCACGTTCTCCATTTTCCACTGAAAATCATCCATAGCTTTCATTACGCTGTGTGATGTACACGCTTCCGGAGTGGTCTCTACCAGTATGGAAATATAATCGACCGTTACTTCGTACTTGTCTGTAATAAGGAACGTGTCTTGGTTGTAGCGCGATGTCTCATGTAGCGCAGGTGCACCAGCATGAAGATCGCCTATTTTCATATTTTGGGCCTGGAAGTGACCGAAAACAAATAGAATAGCTGTTACGGCAAGAATAATCGCTGCTGGCTTCTTGCGTGAACAGGCTGCAATAACTTCCCAAAATCGAGAATTTGCATTTTCCTTGCCTGCAAATTTTTCTACATACTTCTCGTCAAGCTTCAAGAAGCTCATTAGCACAGGGAGAAGTAACAAGTTAGTCAGGATTATTACAGCTACACCCATACTTGCTGTAATAGCAAGTTCTCTGATGATACCGATATCGATAACAAGCAGCGTCATGAAGCCTACCGTGTCAGAAAGCAATGCAATACCACCAGGTACTAACAAATTCCTGAAGGCCGCCATAGATGCGCGCTTAGCGCCGATGCCGGTGACAGCCTGCTTTTCAACTGCATTGATCATTTGCACGCCGTGGCTCACACCAATGGCAAATACAAGAAATGGCACAAGAATCGACATGGGATCCATACCAAAACCAATAGAAGTTAGAAGGCCTAACTGCCAGACAACCGCAATTATTGAGCAAACTAAAGGAAGCAATGTCAGCATAATGCTGCGCGAGAAGAAATACACCATTACTGCCGTAATAGCGATAGCAATGGCGAAGAACAGTAGAACGTCTTTTGCACCATTTGCCACGTCCCCTATCATTTTCGCGAAGCCGATGATATGGATAGACGTATTTTCATTTTCGTATTGGCCACGAAGCTGCTCTTCGAGCTCTGCAGCTAATGCAAGCGTATCTAGGGGCTCGCCAGTCTGAGGGTCAATATCCAATAGTTGAGCCGTTACCATTGCACAGCTGTAATCGCTAGATACTTGTCTACCAACAATGTTGGCTTTTTCTACGTTGGCAGCAACAAGTTCCAATGCTTCAGGATTTGATGAATTGAAGTCAGCCGGAATCACCGGGCCGCCGGCAAATCCGCCCTCAACGATTTCTGTAAAGCGAGTAGAAGGTGAAAACAACGAAATGACCAGCGAACGATTTACACCATTTATAAAGAAAAGCTGATCGTGAACATTCTTGAGCGTATCAAAAAAGTTCTGATTGTAAATATTATCGTTTTTATCACACACAGAAACTAAAATATTGTTTGCACCACCAAAGTCCTGACGGTGCTCAATATAGGTTTTCATGTACTCATGATTTAACGGGATGTTTTTTTCGAATCCTGCGTCTAAACGCATGTGAGAAGCTTGGTAGCCAAGAAAAACCGTAGCAATGGCAAATAAGGCCACCACTATTTTGCGGTTACCAAACACTAATTTTTCTAGAAAATGGGTCATTGTTATTATACTGCCCTATTTTAAATTCAACGTTTTAACGCCATTCGCGGTAACAGCAATTGTTTCGCCGTTAAATTGCGTTGCGTTTAGAAGCGCTGCTTTATCTTTAATTTGAGAAGCAACAATTCCTTCATCCGCTACACAATCGGAAGGGTTAGCATAAGGGTCACGCATACTGGTTGGTAGCGGGCGCTGTGCAGTTATCATCATGCCATTATTTCCTAGGGCATATACTGTCGAACCAGAACCTACTAAGATAGAATTGAGCGTACTGTTAGAGCATGTTTGCACATACTCCCACTCGCCAGCATTTCGATTAACGAAAATGTTTCCGCGCAAACCTACCGCTAACACCGTATTCTCATCTAACGGTTTGATATCAAAAAATGACCCCGTGTAATCAACATAATAGCGCTCCCATGATTCTCCCATGTTAGTGCTTTTTGCTAATAAGCCTGCCTCGCCCGCCATGTATAACGTGTTTCCATCAAGCGTGACGCGATTTAAATGTGGAAGAATTGACTCTAATTCCTGCTGATAAAAGGCCTCGTCTTCCTTTCGAATATCTTCTAGGTACTCTTGGTCCATAGGATCCAACAGACTAGCATGCCTCTCAGCATTCCAAGACTTTCCGCCATCTTGCGTACGATAAAATAAGCCATAAGCACCGGTTGCAATGCCATGCTGTTCATCAAAAAACAAAACATCTAAAAATGGACGCTGTAGTTCTGGCTGATAATTTTGAATCTCCCACGTTTCGCCCTTATCTGCAGAATGCAGAATAACGGCGTCGTGACCAACTGCCCAAACGTGATTTCCCACAACGGTAGTGGCCGTGAGCGTTGAATGTGTAGGTACGTTTTTCTGACTAAACGTGTTGCCATCTTCTGACACTAATATATGACCGCGTTCACCGACAATAACGACAAATGAATCAGCGTCTATGTCCAAAAGAACAGATTGCTCTACCAATGGTGCCATGAATGCTTCTTCGGCGAATGCAGTGGTTGAATAATTTACTGCGAATGTGGCGGCAATGCACGCTGCAATGGTTTTTTTCATAATTAACCATTCCCCCTATTTATAATTGTCTGCATACAAAAACGGTTGGCAATTGCCAACCGTTTGTTGTGTAAGGCGATTAGCGCATACCTTCTCGTCGTAACGCTTGAGGCGTGAATTCCACGTCTCGAGGGCGTACGGTGAAGTCGTACATTTCCTCTTCGTTATCAAGGCCTATTGCCAAGTAACGACGAGAGTTCAAATCGTAATACGCATCAAGCGTTGACCACTGTGTTGGAACTTCGTAGTAGTTCACACCATAAGCTACACCAACACGGTAAAGTTCGCCACGATTATCATACATATCAGCAACTTGAATTTGCCAGCTGTCTTCATCTATGAAGAAAACACGTTTTTGATAAATATGACGGAAACCTTCTTTAAGCGTTGCTTCGACTACCCAAACACGGTGCTTCTCCCAGCGTGTGAGATCTGGATTAACGTGGTTAGGCGTCAGAATGCTCTCGTAAGAGGCATTGTCTGAATGAAGTGCGTAATTGTTGTAAGCAACGAACATTTCTTGCTTGCCAACCAATTTCCAGTCATAGCGGTTTGGAGAACCGTTGAACATATCGAAGTCATCGGTAGTTCTTAAGCCGTCAGCCGCAGTTCCTGGCGTATCGTATGCAATGTTAGGAGCTAAACGAACACGACGTTGTCCCGTGTTGTATGTCCATGCTTTACGAGGCTCTTTAACTTGGTCAACGGTTTCATGTACAAGCAGCGCAGTACCAGCAAGACGCGCAGGCTTAGTTACCTTTTGCTTAAACATAAACAAAATGTTGTCTTCTGTTAGCTTCTCAGGCGTCGCGCTTTCTTCGGCATACTTGATTAGCAACTGCTCATCAAAACCAATGACGTTGTAATCACCGCCGGTAGTAACTGCAGCCTGACCACCATTACGTTGTACCGCTTCGCCACGATAACGAAGAATATGGTTCCAGATTGCCTCTAATCCGTTCTGTGGAACAGGAAACGGAACACCTAACACAGCACCTTTGATACCATTACCGTCGTCAAGTAACTCTGCTCTGGTAGCATTTACTTTAGTCGCATCGTAAATGGATTGAGGGTTAGACGCAGAGCGTCGAGTTTGGTACACCGGCATACGGAATGTGTCTGGATAAGTTTCAAATAGCTTCTTCTGACCCTCAGACAAGTACTCAGCATACTCTTTATAATTTTGTGCCGTTATTTCAAAAAGCACTTTGTCATCTGGATACGGATCTTGGTGATGATCTCCAACTGTGTATCCGGCTGGTGCAGACGTTATACCACCAGTCCAAGCTGGGATACTGCCATCAGCATTACCTGCTTTTACAGCACCCAGTGGTGTTAGTTCATTACCCAGTTTATTTGCTTCTGCTTCAGACACTTTTGCTAATGCGCTTGTACCTGATAATGCAAGTGACAATGCAGCAGCGACAATTCCTATTTTTCTAATCATAAATACCACTCTTAGATTGCATATTTGATGTTAAATGAAACGAAGTCTCTGTCTGAAAGTGCGTTGGTTGTACCAATACCCCCCCAGAAAGCGCTGTATGACGCAGTTGCAGACCATTTACTTAGATAATCAAATGTAAAAGATACAGCAGCAGACTTAACATCTTCAGTGAAAAGGAAAAGTGGATCTGGTGTTGTACCATCCACATCGTGAGAGAACGTTGCACGAACTCGTAAGTTCATACCAGCATAGATTGAGTTGTAATCGGCAACGGCCAGTAAACGATAACCCCATGCATCATCAGTGGCGAACGGGTTAGTTTCAGGACCGTCTGAAAGAGCATTCAACAAGCCTTCACGAGAATTACCATTAAGCGGCTCAACCGAAGGAGTTCGTGCGGTACCTGGCGCGTTCAAGCGGATTACGTCCGGATCAGGCATATCAACGATATTTACGTAGCCCACTTCGCCTAAGAAGACAAAGTTATCCGCACCAAATTTGGGGCCGAACACATGAGAAGCAGTAAACTGCATTTGCCATGTGTCAGAGAATAGGAAGCCTTCAGCAGTCTCGCCTGGACCAACTGCTCTGCCAATGTTGTTTAGCTGTGAAATACCTTCCAAATCTGGGCGTAAACCTGCATTAGCAAGCTGCTCCGGCATACCCATATATAGCAACTCAACGTCATCGATTTGAAGTGGTTCATCGACTCGGTAAGCGAATTCACCTGCAAGGGCTGTAGTGCCGATGTTAGTGTTAAAGCTCATACCATATAGTTTTATATCTTCAGGAAAGAAAAACTCAGATTTGGTGAATGCTCTTAAGTCAGTGATATTGTCTCGCGTGACCTCGTTTGCCGCAATAAATGCCAAGTCTGCACCTATGCCCGCCTGAGTAAAGTCAGATGTTACGCCTGATATAAGTGGACGTTGGCTGTGGTAATTGATGTGATAAAAACTAAATTCAGTTTCATTAAAATCTTCGGCAAACCATGTCAAACGAAGACCGTATTGCCCTTGGTCGTCAGCATCATTGCGAACTTCATCACTAAAACCACGTATAGCTACCTTGGTTGGGTAAGCTAGGTATGCTTGTGAAAGCGCTGCCGCATCAGCGCCTGAACGAAGTGCATCGCCGAAGCCATTAAGCGCAGACAAGAGGTGATCAAGGTCGATGTCTGGATTACCACTAAAGCCAAGCTGAATATTGTTGCGTTGTCCGCCTTCGCCTGCGAAGTCGTTAGTTGCAAAGTAACTACCAGCAACAGGTAACCAGCTTTCTTGCCACTCGTATTGGTAGTAACCAGATACACTTAACGTGTCAGAAAGGCCGAGAGACGCGTAAACCATACCAACAGGTAGAAATACTTCGCGTAATTCAGCACCTGGTGCACGTGCGCGGGTAACGTCAACTGGATTAGTGGTGTTGATACCGTGTTGGATAAACGTACTTTCACCCCAACTGATAACCTGACGACCAACGCGAAGTGTAAGTGGCTTGTCGCCAATCCACCAGTCACCGTAGAAGAATGCATCGTATAAACGGACGTCGGTACACAGAAGGTCTTCAGCCTCAGGGTCTTGACATAGGTCGTATTGATTGCCCGTTATTGGATTTGAATAAGGACGGTCGCCATCCATTTGCTCGAAGTCATAGAACCAAAAACCTCGGGCGAAGAAACCATAATCACCGAAGTTTACATCTAACTCGTGCGTGCCAGAAACTTGAGTTGCGAAGGCATCTCCTGGATCGTGAGCAAGGTTGCCAAGGTCACCATTTGTTGAATACGCGCCATCTGCTAATCCCCAGACATCGCCGCTTGGATATAGAGGATTAAAAGCCGCATGGTAACCGCTCCAGTCAAATTGAGGATGGTTACTGTTACCAATAAGGTCGTAATCTCTTGCCTCTGTTCGAATGCTTGTAGCTAACGTAAATGTTGAATCTAAAGATATACTTACATCACCTACTTGCCAATTGGCAGCGTGAGCTGGTACTGCAGCAGCACCTAGCAGTGAGAGAACTCCCGCTGCTACCGGTGATATCTTAAAAGCGCTAGGCCCGTTTTTCATATTTTTATACTCCCAAGTCGATGTGACTTAATACGTGACATCATGACCAACCATAACGATTAACAAAATCATTACATCATTTTGCCATAACCGCAAGAACTAATCCTACCAGTTAACAAAATTTACAACATTAATCGTATCAAATAGTTATTGCTTTATTGTGAGTATAAAAGGCATTTATAAACTTGCAGAAAAATTGTACGAATTTTTGGGGGGAAATCGTTTTTTAGGATTTTTTAAGGGCTTTGGACATACTAAAGTCCCCTTTCGTGCTGTTGAGATGTGTAAAAGGTAATGAGTTAAGGTAATAGATTTTATTCAAATATAAAGGCTCTATGAGAGCCTTTCAAAAGACTTAATTTTTTTGTTAGCGTCGACGACCATCCTAAAACGACCTTTGATGCCATCAGAGGTAACAAACTGTCTGAGACGATTAGTAGGCACTTGAACGCTCAGACCAGATTCACTCACCATAACAACATCTGGCATAGTAGGAATGTAAAGCACCTCACATTGTTTGTAAGGTGCGTTTATAGAAAAATAAAAAACCGAGTCAGTCGGGCTAGTGCTTGTCATAAGCAAGGCTTTTACTTACTTTTTCGAAGACATCTTTGCTCAGCCCTTTATGATTTAATAAACGACCGAGTTGTTGTTTCATTTGTTGTTGATGCTCAATAGCAAAACCTTGCCATTGAGTTAAAGGCGTTACTATGCGAGCTGCAACTTGAGGGTTGACCGCATCAAGTTTGAGCAAGTAATCGGTCACAAATTTATATCCGCTACCATCTAATGAGTGAAACTTTTCACTATTGTAGAAAGCAAAACTTCCAATAACGGAGCGAACGCGATTCGGATTACTCATTGCAAACTGTGGGTGCTCACACAACATAGTAATAGTGGCGAATATATCGTCACGGTTTTGCGTAGCGTGGAGCGCGAACCATTTATCCAATACAAGCGGATCGTGATTCCAGGTTTCTTCAAATTGAGCCATCAGGCTATCGAAAGTTACTGAACTGCAGTGCTGCGCACTTCTAAGTGCCCCTAGCGTGTCGGTCATGTTATCTGCGCTATCAAACTGCGCTATTACCATGCCTTCGTGTTGAGGTAACCTTGCTAGGTGTGCAAGTACGACATTTTTACAGCGGCGTCTGTTTATCGCGTCCTGCGTGTAACTATAAGCACTCAGTTCAATATTATTGAACACGTTCAATAATTCTTGCTCTAACGAACGAGCATATTGGTCACAGAACGCTTTTCTTGCCTTTGAAAGTGCAGCCACATTGATATTGCTTCTGCTTTGGCACAATGTCTCAAATGAGGGAATAACTAAACATTCACCTAGCAGTTCAAGATTATCTTGTTCTTGGGCAATAGCTTGCTTAATACCGTTCCAGATATCGTTGCTGATTTCAGCACCCGGCGACGCTTCTAATTGCTTAATACAACGATCGTAAAGCGTTTGCATTGCGTCCCAACGATTAAACGGGTCTTTTGAATGTTTAAAAATGGTAAGCAGAGCGTCTGTCTCCAGTGGGTTCTCTACTCTCGCTGGCGCTGAAAAGTTTCCTAATACTACAGGTGTCAGATCAGCACTTTGAGCATCTACTGTAAAACGCACGGAGGCATCTTTTAAAACAATCATGCCGTTTTGAATGAGCGATTCGTTGTCGGTGTAAGTATTACCCTGTTTATCTATAATCTCGATATTAACCGGAATATACAGCGGTTGCTTCTCGCTTTGGTCAGACGTTGCTGGCGTATGCTGAGAGAGCGTGAAAGTATGCTTAAACGTGCCGTTTTCAGCAGACTCAGTGCTATGCTCAACGGTAATTATCGGCGTGCCAGATTGGCTATACCAGCGTGAAAACTGGGTTAAATCCAAGTCCGTTGCTGATTGCATTGCCGATATAAAATCGTCACACGTGACTGCCTGACCGTCATGCCGTCTAAAATATTCATCCATACCTCGCCTGAAGCCTTCTGGCCCTAGCAACGTATGGAACATACGAATAACTTCTGCCCCTTTGTCATAAACCGTTACTGTGTAGAAGTTATTCATTTCAATCACTTCTTCAGGGCGAATTGGATGGCTCATCGCGCTGGCATCTTCAGCAAACTGGTGCTCTCGCATAACGCGAACATGTTTTATGCGATTGCTTAACGCCGAAGTCATATCTGCGCTAAACTGCTGGTCCCTAAATACCGTCAGCCCTTCTTTAAGGCTTAGCTGGAACCAATCGCGACACGTGACTCGGTTACCCGTCCAGTTGTGAAAATACTCGTGCGCGATAACCGATTCAACATTAAAAAAGTCATCGTCAGTTGCGCTTTTTTGGTCGGCTAGGACAAACTTGCTATTAAAGACATTCAAGCCCTTGTTTTCCATCGCTCCCATATTGAAGAAGTCGACAGCGACTATCATATAAATATCTAAGTCGTACTCTAGACCGAAAATATCTTCGTCCCATTTCATTGCTCGCTTAAGCGATTCTAACGCGAATACGCCCTGAGACTTTTTGCCTTTATCGACATACAACTCTAGCGCAACCTCTTTACCGCTTGTCGTTGTGTAGCTGTCGGTAAGTAAATCGAAATCACCGGCAACCAATGCAAAAAGGTAACAAGGTTTGGGATGCGGGTCATGCCATTTCACGAAATGGGTGTTCTCGCCTACGTCGCCCTTGTCCACTGGATTGCCATTGGCTAAAAGCATCGGCACTGATTTGTCTGCAACTACCGTAACTGTGTAGACCGATAAAACATCGGGGCGGTCCATAAAATAGGTAATTCGACGGAATCCTTCAGCTTCACACTGTGTGCAATAGGCGCCGCCCGATAAATACAAGCCTTCAAGGGCTTTATTTTGCTCAGGGGCAATGGTGTTGGTAATTTCTAAGACAAATTCATCGAGATGAGTGGAAATGCTTAACAACGTATCAGACACTGTGTACTTGTCATCAGATAGAGCATTACCGTTAATGGCAATAGTGTTAAGTGATAAGTTATCGCCATCAAGGATTAAAGGGCTATCGTGATTGCCATTACGTGTGACAGATAATGTACTGATAACCTGAGTTTGCGTTGGATGTAGCGTAATATGTAGGTCAACTGTCGCTATTGAAAAAGCGGGCGGCTGATAATCCGCCCGGCGTTTAGCTTGAACTGACATAGATCCTCCTAAAAGAAAGCCTACGTGGATTTATTTGGAACGTTTGGTTAAACCGTTTCTTTACTGTTAACTTCAACGTGTGGTGGTGTAATACGTAGAATCTTAATACCTAAATACGCGTACACAACAGCAAGGATCGGGTTGATTACGTTAAAGAATGCATAGAATACATAATCAAATGGGTTTACCAATAATACACTGTGCATGTAGGCACCACAGGTGTTCCAAGGAATAAGTGGAGATGTAAGTGTACCGCCGTCTTCAAGACTACGAGAAAGGTTAAGCTGGTCTAACCCTCGCTTTTTAAATTCCTCTTTATACATGCGGCCAGGCATGACGATAGAAATATACTGATCGGCCGTGACTAAGTTCGTACCAAAACAGGTAAGAATGGTTCGGCTTACCATATCACCTGCTGATTTTGCGCCTATTAATATGGCAGAAACGGCGCGCTTTAGTAGCCCAACACGCTCAAGTACTGCACCGAAAGACATCGCACAGATGATAAGCCAAATGGTATTGAGCATAGAAGACATGCCGCCGCGGGATAATAAGCTGTTCAAATTCTCATCAGGCGTAGAGAAACTTACGCCGTCAAATAGCGCCGTCCATACGACTTTTAGGGCACCGATATTTGCAGAGTCATCGCTACTTGCCATAGACGTTACAACGTCCCATTGAAAAACCACAGCCCAGATGCCACCTAACAATGCACCTATGAAAACCGCGGGGAACGCAGGCATTTTTTTGATTGCTAAAGTAAGTAATACAACAAGAGGGATAAGCAGGTGCCAACCTAAATCAAAAGACTCATTGAGTAAAAGCTGCATCTGTTCAATGCGCTCAGCTTTTGCCTCGCCTACTTCACTAAACCCAAGAACGGTAAATAGAATAAGTGCAATTACAAAGCTTGGGATTGTGGTCCATAGCATGTAACGTATATGTTCGAATAAATCGGTTCCTGCAACTGCTGGGGCCAAGTTAGTTGTTTCTGATAATGGTGAAATTTTATCGCCAAAGTAAGCACCAGAGACCACAGCACCTGCAGTAATAGCCGCCGACATCTCCATGCCTGCGGAAACGCCCATTAGTGCTACACCTACCGTCGCTGCCGTGGTCCATGAACTACCAATACTCATTGCCACTACAGCACAGATAAGACATGCAGCTGCATAGAAAAAAGAAGGATTGAGGAGTTCTAAACCAAAGTAGATTAAAGTAGGTACTGTTCCAGCTAACATCCATGTACCAATAAGTGAGCCTACCGCTAATAATATGAGGCACGCACCTAAAGACATAGAGATGCCGTCTACAATCCCTTTTTCAATGGTCTTCCAACTATAGCCGTTTTTCATGCCGATAATGGCGGCTAAACCCATAGCCAGAAGTAACGCAATCTGGTTTGGCCCATATGAAGAATTATCTGCAAACAGATATACCGCGCTTCCCATCATTACCACTAAGGCAACGATAGGAAGTATTGCATCGAGGAGTGACGGCGTTTTTATTTCTTTATTCGTCATTGTCGTTTTTAAAAACCTTATTATTGTCGTTTTTACGCGTAAAGCGTGCTGTTCGCTGTTTTTTGCTCGCTTTAGAATACTGAGCGATAGAACATTAAGGCGATGATTACCGGGCACACGAAGCGCACATACCACGGCCAAATTTTCCAGAAAACGCTGTGTTCCGCAAACTCGTCACCTTCTTTTAGTTCATCGAGTATCGCGTCTCTACGCCAGACCCATCCAGCAAAGATACAAAGCACAAGACCTAAAAGCGGCTGGCTATACTCAGTGGTTAATGCGATAACAAAACCGAACAGAGTTTCAAAGTTCAATATGATAATGCAGCTTAGCGCAAAGATTATTGAAGACATGAGTACAACCGCTTTTTTGCGTTGTAGCCCCTTGCTTTCAACCATGTAAGCGACAGGTACTTCCAGCATTGATATAGAAGAGGTTACTGCAGCTATTGCCATAAGAGCGAAAAACGTGAAAGCAACAAATAACCCTACAGTGCCAATGGTATCGAATAACGCCGGTAGCACCTTGAATATAAGCGTGTCGCCCTGGATTAATGCACCCTCTGGTGTAAAAATCTCAACACCATTGTTTAGTGCAACGTACATGGCCGGAATGATTAGCATACCAGCGATTACCGCAACACCGATATCGACTAGCGCTACAGATGCCCCGATACTTGGTAGGTTTTCATTTTTACTTAAGTATGAGCCGTAAACCAGCATAGTACCTACACCTAACGACATGGAGAAGAATGCTTGTCCCATTGCATTGATCAAAAGGTCTGGGTCCAATACACGGGAAAAATCAGGCACTAGGTAAGCTGACCAACCCTCTACAGCACCTGGCTGCATACTCACATAAACGATTAAGGCAAGGATAAGGATAACTAAGGTGGGCATGAGACGTACTGACCACTTTTCGATACCCGACTTTACGCCGCCAACCACAATAAATGCAGTTAAGCCCATGAATAAAAAGCAGAAAATAACGTTACGCGTAACTGATGATGTAAGCAGCCAGTCACTTACATTGGTCAATCCCACCATACTTACTGCAGCATCGGCAAAATAAACAAGCATCCAACCGCCCACAATCGCATAGAACGCGAGGATGAGCGATACGGTGATGCAGCCCCAAATTCCCGTAAGCCTGCCGGCGAAATTACCCGAGATTTTTCCTAGCGCATCGACCATATTTGAGCGTGTACTGCGGCCTATAATAAGCTCTGCCATAAGTACAGGATAGGCAAGAACAAAAGCAAGTAATAAGTAAACAAGTACAAATGCTGCCCCGCCGTTGCTTGCTACCTTTGTTGGAAAGCCCCAAATATTGCCTAGCCCAACTGCTGAGCCTGCCGCTGCTAGCACGAACCCAATTCGAGAGGAAAATTCGCCTCTGATAGCCATGTTATTTCCCTTTATTATTGTTTTAATAATTTATAGACACAAAAAAAGGGCTGGCCCTAGACCAGCCCTTTTTTCTAATCACTTAATTTCTTGTGATAGCGTAACGGCCTGTTTCAATCATATCGAATGTGATATTCGCCGCTTCATCCAAGAATGGATCCAATTCTTCCATATCTTCAGGTAAGTCGTCCAATGTTGTCACAGTTTCCATGCCCATACGCTGTAAACGTTCGTTAGCACGAGCAAGGGATTTCTCTTCCGCTTCCTTTTTCTCGGCTTCACGTACAGATTTCACAAGAGAAATGAAATTTTTATCTTTGTTCTTTTTATACTCTTCAATATCGTCATTAATGTACGAAAATTCTGGGTCTTGAAGAATGCGCTTATTGTGTTTAGCCGTTAACACGTCCAAGGCTGCGGTGCCATCAGCGAATGTCGTGTAGTTCGCACGATTGATGCTATCCCACGGTAACGCATTCTCAGCTTGGGATTCGCCCCACTCTGCTGGCTCTACCGCAGACGGATAAAGAATGTCAGGGATCACCCCTTTATGCTGGGTGCTTCCTCCATCAATACGATAGAACTTAGCTATAGTGAATTGAACACTGCCTAATGGGTTATCGTAAAGATCGTAAATTTTACCTAAACCGCGATGCTGCTGAACTGTACCTTTACCAAAGGTTTGTTCACCTACAATTAAAGCTCGGTTATAGTCTTGCATAGCCGCTGCAAAGATTTCCGAGGCAGACGCGCTATATCTATCAACCAATACGGTAAGCGGTCCATCGTAAGCTACTTCCCCGTCAGTATCGCGGTTTACGCTTACTTTACTTTGACCGTAGCGGATTTGCACAACTGGGCCTTTTTCGATGAATAAGCCAGTGAGCAGTGTAGCTTCTGTGAGAGAACCACCGCCGTTACCACGCAAATCTACGATTACCCCTTTTACGTTTTGTGCTTTTAGGCTTTCGATTTCCTTTGCCACATCCATGCTTAAATTATTATAAAAGCTTGGAATAGTGATTACGCCAAGAGGCTCACCGGCATGAGGACCTGTTTCGGGCACATATACTTCAGATTTGGCGGCGCGATCCTCGAGCTTGATTTTATCGCGAGTAAGGCTGACAACTGAAGTTGATTTGGATTCTGATGCGCCTTTCTCAACTTGAAGGCGAACGGTACTACCCTTTGGGCCTTTTATTAATTCAACGACCTCGTCAAGACGCCAACCGATTACGTCAACAAACTCTTCATCGTCTTGGGCAACGCCCACAATCTTATCTTCTGGCTTGATAGCTCCTGATTCATCAGCAGGGCCACCAGGCACAACACTTTTGATGACGGTATAATCGTCTTCGCTCTGCAGTACAGCGCCTATGCCTTCAAATGATAGATTCATGTCCATTTGAAAACGCTCTGCATTACGGGGGGATAAATAACTTGTATGAGCTTCGATTGTTCGAGCAAACGCATTCATTGCGGTTTGAAAAACATCTTCGCTTTTTGCTTGCTTAGTGCGTTTAATCGCTCGCGTGTAACGTTTGGTAAGAAGCTCTTTTGCTTCGTCCCACGTTTTATCGGCAAGAATTAGGTTCAACGCATCGTACTTAACACGCTGACGCCAAATTTCATCAAGCTCAGCTTTGCTAGCAGGCCATTCCGCATCTTCTCTGTCGTAGTAGAATTTATCGCCTTCCTTTTCGAAGTCGAATGGGCCCTTTTCTAGTAGCGATAGTGCAAACTCGTAACGTTCAATACGACGTTTCGCACTTACGTTATACATATCATAGGCTACAGAAAGGTTGCCTTTACTCAGCGCGTCATCGAATAACGTTCGGTACTTCTCAAAACCTACTACATCAGACAACAACAGTACTTGTTTATTGTGATCTAATGAATCAATAAAGCGCTGGTAAACCCTGGCAGAGAGTACATCATCCAACGATATTTCCTTGTAGTGCGCCCTTGTGAAAAGTGCACTTACTCGCTTTGCAGCAACACTGTGCTGAGATTCCTGTTGCAATATAGGAAGCTCGTCTACTTCAGGTGTTGATGTAACGGCGCCTGCACCTACCCCAACGGTAAGAAATGCACTGGCGATGGAAATTCGAAGGATGTCTCTCATATTTTACGACCTCTTGGAGCGTGCCAAACGTAAAGCGTCTGCGTTTACTTTAACCACCATACCCGAGTCTAATTGAACGTGAACGCCATCTTTAGCAACCTCAGTTATCACTGCCGGCATAGGTGCCTTGCCTAGCTTAACAGTAACTTGTGTACCTTGCTGTAGATCGCTGTCCGTCAATTTCGCAGGTGGTGTAGTGTTTGGTCTATTATTTTTCGGTTTAGTTCCGCGTTTAGCGTCAGCATGGTCCGAATTCGCCGATTTTTCACCCTTTGGACGATTAAATTGGCGTTTATCTTTGCGCTTGGGCTGTTGAGCTAGCTTAGCTTTACGCTTTTCAGCGGCTTTAGCTTTGCTTTCTTCAAGCTGCTGCTGCGCATGGTCAGCGTGTTCTTTTTCAATAGCATCGCCTTCTACGCCGTCTAAATCTACGCGATTAGCACCTTCTTTGATGCTATGAAGATAGCGCCAGCTGTTGGTGTAATGACGTAGCGTAGAACGAAGAAGTGTTTTGCTTACGCGTTCCTCTTCTTCTAAACGAGTGGCAAGATCTTGAAAAATACCGATCTTAAGTGGGCGGGCCTCGCCTTCAATGCTAAAGCATTTCGGAAAGGTCTCTGCAAGGAAAGCTATTACTTCCTTACTATTGGTAAACTTCTCTGGTGATTCCATTAACTTTCTAAATTATTCAGGAGATTTCATCGTTACTTGCATCATCCCAAGTTGCCAGCGTGTGGTCAACCCAATCAAGCAATTCGTCGTCATCTATTTCTAATAAATGCTTATCTTGTTGCCAAGATTCCCATGCGTAGTGCAAAATTTGCTCTAAACGCTGTGTTTCAATATCTTCTTCAGCGTTGTCATAAATAGCATGTAAGATAAAATTTAAACGTTCAGATGCCTCATCTGGGTCATCATGAAAATCTTCCATATCTTCAAACGTAGATAAAACAACATGAATATCAACACTGGATTTCATAATTATTTCTGCGAATCCATAAGAATTTGAGCAATTTCCACAAGCCCTTTTTCGTCTTCTGCAGTGAAACGTTCAAATGCAGGGCTATCGATATCTAGTACACCAATAAGCGTGTCGTCTTTTACCAGAGGTATAACAATTTCTGAGTTCGACGCAGCATCACACGCAATGTGGCCATCAAATTGATGAACATCAGCAATACGCTGAACTGTTCTGGTGCTTGCGCTCGTGCCACATACACCCTTCCCAAGAGGAATTCTGATACAAGCGGGTTGACCTTGAAACGGCCCTAACACCAACTGTTCTTCTTTATGAAGGTAGAAACCAGCCCAATTAACTTCTTCAAGATTATTGAACAGAAGCGCACTGATATTGGCCATGTTGGCAATCAGGTCATGTTCACCAGACACCAAACTCTTCGCTTGGCTAACTAGCTGGTTGTACTGTTGTTCTTTCAAACGATTTTCCTGCTATTGAACGATTTTAAATGAAACATTAATGCGAGCCTCAACCCGTTCTTGCCCCGGTAAAGACATAGACATGTCTTTGGCAAACGCTTCAGCGCGCATTACTGGAATCGGCATATTGCCACCAGATTCTGAGATTGCAACAACTTCGCCAACTTCAACCTCTAATTCTTTTGCTAATAAGTGTGCACGTTGCTTTGCGTCTTTGACCGCAGCGATCAATGCTTTTTGATACGCTTCTGCTTCGCCGATAGCAATAAAATTAAATTGTTGGATACGATCAACGCCTCTTTTAAGAACGCCATCTAATACTTTATCGTAAGTTTCAAGGTTAGTAGATGTCACGTTGATATCACGTGAGAGCGTAAATCCCGATTGCTGACGACCTTGTGGTGTATTGATATATCGCGGTTGCAGACGAACTTGCATGCTCTGAATATGCTTTTCTTCGATGCCTTGATTGAGCAGGAACTTAACAATAGACCGTAAATCTGCATCAAGCTGACTATTTAGCTTGCCAACCGTATCACCTTCTTCTTCAACAACGAGTGTTACCGAATAGGCGTTTGGTGTGACGTCTATCGCACCTGCGCCTTGAACATTTATAACGGCATTCTGTGCTGCTTGCGTTGTTAGTAAAGGGGTAGACAGAGCAACAATTACTGAAGCCAACACCAAGTTTTTGGTAAGCGTGAGTATTTTCATGGCATTTCCTTTCTTAATAGCGTTTTCGAGTACGTTGCACAAAAGGTACGTGTTTATAACTGAATGGATTATGAATCGATACGATGTAGAGATACTAGCACTGAACCACTAAGAGAATAGATATAACTTCGCCGAGATGCGGTTTTTATAAGGCAAGACTGAAGTGAGGCAAGAACGTTACGTCAGCTTATTTTGTTTGTGGTTTTTGGAACGCCCAGGCGAGATGACAACTGAGCGTTCAGTACGGTTGCTTTAAAACTATATTCGTCGGTTTTATTTAAGCCTACTTTACTTAAGTACAGTGCGCAATGCAGCGAGACAATGGTCGATATTACGCGGCTTACACGCATAGCCCATAAGCCCAATTCTCCACACTTTGCCAGCGTGCTCACCTAATCCAGCACCTATTTCCAAATTGAAATCTTCGAGTAGTTGTTTGCGGATGACTGCATCATCTACTCCATCTGGGATCTTCACCACGTTAAGTTGAGGCAAACGATAAGCGCTATCAACAGTAAGATCCAAACCGAGTTCACTCAAACCCGTTGCAAGTTTTTCATGACCTGAAGAATGACGTTTCCAAGCGTTTTCTAAACCTTCTTCCTTTAATATAAGAAGTGCTTCGTACATGGCATACATGCTGTTGACCGGGGCGGTATGATGATAGGCACGTTTCGCGCCCTGCCCCCAATAGCCAACAATTAAGTTCATATCTAAAAACCAGCTTTGCACTTTTGTTTTCCGATTTTGAATGACATGTACCGCTTTGTCACTGAAGGAAACAGGTGATATACCTGGTACACAGCTCAAGCATTTTTGCGAGCCGGAATAAATAGCGTCAATGCCCCACCCGTCTACGTCTAACTCAATACCTCCGAGGGAGGTAACTGCATCAACGATGCTCAAACAATCGTATTTCTGCGCCAATTCACAGAGCGCTTTTGCTTCGTTTCGAACACCTGTTGAAGTCTCTGCATGCACAAAAGCAAGAACTTTGATATCAGGATTAGCTTTAAGTGCGTCCTCGACTTGGTTCAAGTCAGTTTGTTCTCCCCAAGTATTGTTTACGGTGATGGCCTCACCCCCGCAACGTTCTACATTTTCGACCATGCGATTACCGAATACCCCATTTATACAGACGAGTACTTTATCGCCCGGCTCCACTAAATTAACGAAGCAAGCTTCCATTCCTGCAGAGCCCGGCGCTGAAATTGGCATAGTTAAGGCATTTTCAGTTTTAAACGCATACTGAAGTAACTGCTTAGTCTGATCCATTAACTCTATGAAAAGCGGATCTAAATGCCCAAGCGTTGGTCGAGACATAGCATTTAGAATGCGGGGATTTACATCGGATGGTCCTGGTCCCATCAAAGTTCGTTCAGGGGGAATAAAAGTAGAAAACGAATGCATAATCCATCCTTATTTAAATGAGAGGGCCTTGTTAGAATATTTGTTATCGTCTTATGAAGTGACGCACTCGACATACTACAAGGTTATAAAAATGGGACAAGCATCTGTTGTGAAGATAAATGCTGTGAATGACTAAGTCTAGTCAGAGTTAAATTGGGAAATAAAGGACGCTTTGTAACGATGAAAAGATTGATGGTATAGCTTTTGAAAACCACAACTTTATCAATAATCACTCATCAGACCAGACGCTAAACTTTTGAAATAATAGTGAATACTAAACTAGCAGCGGATTTTTTAACGCTGAAAGATAAAATTCACAATGAATTTGTTTATAAAATAAACAAAGTTATCCTATAATAATTGTTCGTTTAGTAGATTTTACTTAAACTCTCCCTGTAAAAGTTAGCGCACGGCTCAGCAATGAGCCATTCCCCTAGGCCCGGAACGTTTGTTCTGGGCATTTTTTATGGGGTATGAACAGCGATTTACCGCACATCAGTTATGCTTCAATCACCTCGAGGGACGTTTTATACATTTTAGCGTTTTCCACATAATGTTTTGCAGAAGCTTCTAATTTGGGCTTCACAGTTTCATCCATTGTTCGAATGACTTTGCCAGGCGCGCCAACAACAAGGCTGTAATCTGGAATTTCCATATTTTCTGTAATGAGTGCATTAGCGCCTATGATGCAGTATTTACCTATTTTCGCACCATTAAGTACTACGGCATTTATGCCCACTAGCGAATAATCGCCAATTTCACAGCCATGCAGCATTACTTTGTGACCCACCGTTACACCATTTCCTAAAGTTAGTGGAATACCTGAATCTGTGTGCAGCACACTGCCGTCTTGTATATTTGTGTGCATTCCAATGGTTATTTTGTCCATATCGCCGCGAATTACTGCGTTAAACCACACGCTGGCGCCTGCTTTGAGTTCTGTGTTCCCGATAACATGAGCGCCTGGCGCAATAAAAACGCTCTCGTCTATTTGTGGTGATGCTGAACCTAATTTATAGCGCATAAAAGTCTCCCTATTCGTCTACCTTTCTCATTAATCCTTCTTGCATGGTTGATGCAACAAGTTCACCAGTTTGGTTGAATATTTGCCCGCGGACCAAGCCTCTAGAGCCGCCGCTAAAAGGACTTTCCATTGCATATAACAACCACTCATTCATGTTAATTGGGCGATGGAACCACATAGCATGGTCAATAGTTGCGATACGCAAAGACTTATCGGTTACCGCCACGCCATGAGGCTGCAAAGACGTACTTAGAAAATGATAATCTGACGCATAGGCAAGTGCAGCTTGATGGACAGATAGCTGGGCATTCATGTCATCTCTTGCTTTTAACCAGATGTAACGCGTAGGCTCACGTTTGGTTGACTGATAAGAATTAGCCGCATCTACTGTTCGAATATCTACCGGTTTATGGTAGCTCAACGCTTCTTGCATAGGTCGAGCAATCTTATTGAAATTCGCTTCGTAAAACTCAATGTCTGACTGCACTTCCTCTGGTGGTGGTACCTCTGGCATGGTTGGGTTTTGATGCTCCATCCCTTCCTGAGGAACTTGAAAAGAAGCCGTCATGTAGAAAATATTTCTACCGTCTTGAATGGCTTTAACTCGTCGGGCCGAAAAGCTTCGACCGTCCCGCACAATTTCAACATCGTAAACGACAGGTTTTTTTGCATCACCAGGCAATAAAAAATACGTGTGAAATGAATGCGCGACTCTGTCATCAGCTACGGTTTCGTAGGCAGCGGCCAATGCCTGGCCCAACACTTGTCCGCCGAATAAAGCTCGGAAGCCTAAATCCCAGCTTTGTCCGCGATAGATGCCAGCTTCCACTGTTTCTAATTCAAAAAGTGATGATAATTTAATCTCAGACATGTTGTGCGTTCTCTTCAATAACTGCTTTTGGGTTTCGCGGGTAATACTTTTCAGGCAACTTGGCTTTGTGCTCGAAAAACCGAGTATCTTTATAGGGTAACTTCATAAACCCAGAAATGCCTAGCCCTTTTATACTTGGGATCTGCTCCACTAGCTTGGCCAGCAAACTTTTAAAGCGTTCCTCTTGTGTGTGATCGAGTAGCGTGTAGTAATTGTGAATTTTTAGGTGCTTAGGTAGTGCTTCAAAGATAATACACCCCGTGTGATGAATTGAATTTAGCTCAATTATTGTATCAATAATGATTTGCGGTAGTTTTAGTAACTCATCAGGGTCATCACCATCTTCGAAATAAGAATGTGTTCTACTCTGGTCTTTTTGAGCCGACACTCTAGATAGTTCGTAGGGTATAAACATCCCTTGTTCCGGGAAAAATTCTACTACTTCGGACTGTCGTTCAATATGAAGCGTGTTCTTGGCATTAAACATACAGCACTTAAACACGGCAGGTTTGTGGATGGCTCTTGCTAGGTTGATTACATTATTCACGGCCATTTCGAATGCCATTTTTAACGATTCATCATATAAGTTTAAACTGGAGTCCACATATACTCCTTCGGGCTCCCAGCGCAAAGCCATGCCTCCGACAACTGGATATCGACCGAGTCTACTGATAGCGGATACAAACGCCTTTTCTGTATCGCCCATACCTTGAAGGTAGTTTTTGTAATAGCGATCAAATTGAGCGTCGTCGATATACCGCAATTCTTCAACGTCCCTTTCATCTATGGAATCGGAAAGTCGTGCTTGTTGTCGTAAATAAGATTTTCTAGAACTGTATACAACCGTCTCAATATCGACATGATTACGGGTTATCCATGTTGGGATCAGTGGCGTGTATTGGTGTGGCGTGTCATGGGTAAATACCATATTTTTAAATACGTGAAGATGATTAAACAAGTAATCTCCTCCCTGCCTTCTTTTTACTGGATCTTCACTGAGCATGTACTCCAATATATTTGCCAACATTTTTGGAAGCCCTAGCGATGACGGCGTAATTACTTTGCTTCCATAGCGACAAGACTGTCCAGATGCTAACGCATACAGGGTGCTCGCTAATCCTTGTTCATCGAAACGAGGGCTTGAGAGTGCGCCGTTGAGCTGTTCCTCACCAATAAAATAAACATCGCCGAGCCTAGCGTTGGTTTGATGCAGTTCACCTGACATCAAATCCATCACATTGTTGCCCACATACTGCCCTGTTATATCCGTCTGCGCGAAGACCGATGAGCCCCAGTCAATTAAACCTACAGTCTCCGTCGATTCGTCCCATACTAAGTTAGATGGCTTGATGTCTCCGTGAACAATAGGTTTGACTTCACCATTTTCGCTGTATTGCCGAAAGCTTGATAGCAGCTCTCCTACTTGGACCGCTAGCTTGACGATGATCCGTGGCGATAACGGACCAGTTTTTAGACTAACTTTTTCTAAGTCTTCACCAGGCGCACGGCCCATAACTAAAATTGATTGTTTTCGAATTTGCTGGTATTCGATGAATCGCGGCACGAATTCATGATTAACGTGAGAAAGCATAAATGCTTCCTCCTCTAGCCTGTCTTGAACATGCTGAGGTAATGTTATCCGGGAGAATTTAAATACCCTAGCGTCTCCGTTGGGCGCAGTGCCCGCGAATGCGAAGCCAAATGCGCCTTTCCCCAAAAGTTCTATATCATCGTACCCTAAACTTTCAAGCTGAGAGATACAGAGGTTTACCCAGTCTTTTAGCTTTTTTGCATCCGCGTGAGACAGAAGATAGATTGACTGTTCGTCAGGTATGTAAAAGTGCTTAAGACCTTTGAGTTGAGACATTATTCTTTGTTCGCTTTAATTATCAATAGGGTTTAGTTATTGAAGGTAGCAAGGATAACTCTACCTTGAGCTCTTAAAGCTGTTTAATTATCTTCAATAACCCATGTAACTCGCGCTCTGGCGTTGATACCCTCGTCGACTGAGCCGAGCCTTGAAACAACGCAGTCAAGCGCCTTTTCAAGCTGGGTATCAAGTTGCCAAGGTGGATTTAGCACAAAAACCCCTGACCCATACATGCCTGCATCAGGTGTATTCTCAGCGACACAAATTTCCGCTTTGAAACATGATTTTCCCAGTTGAGCCAGCTTTTCGCACATGATTTCGCTTGCGCCGTGCTTTGCTCCGGCCCGCTCTGACAGTAAAGGGTACCAAACAATAATTTGTGCCTGCTGCCAACGTTTGAAGACTTGCTCTACGCCTTTGATCACATCACTGTATTCATTAGCACGTTCGTAGGGGGGGTCGATTAAGATTGCACCGCGATTGGGCTTTGGTGGTGTCAATGCGCGCAATCCCTCATAACCATCGCGCTTGTGCACGTGATTGTTCCTTGCCCCTATTTTCGCAATGTTGCGCTCAAGTTTTTCGAACTCGCCGGGGTGAAGTTCCATGAGATGCAAAAAGTCAGATTCACGTTTTGCTTTCACACTAATAATTGGAGAGCCAGGATAAGCATTGTCTGCTAAGAATGGTTCACATAGCGCTAAGTAATCTTCTAAAAGAACGGGCAATGCTTCTTTTGCGTTCTGAACCTTGAAGTCTTCGCTGGTTAAGCGCGAAATCCCAGTTTCATATTCTTTATTTTTTGCCGACATTGCATCAGTTAAGTCATAAACACCTGCTCCTGCGTGGGTGTCAAAAAGCGTAAAGGGCTTTTCTTTTTTCTTTAATGAATTAATTACGCCTATCCAGCATAAATGCTTGATAACGTCAGCGTGATTGCCCGCGTGGAAAGCGTGTTGATAACTAAGCACAAAACCTCTGTGAAATTCTTTTTAACATTAACTTTGGGTATGATAACGCCTACACGCTATTAGGTACATAAAACAAAAAAGGTCGACACTAAAAAGTATCGACCTTTTGTTTTAACCTCGCCTCGAGCGAAGGGAATTAACTTGAACGATTTTGTGGGCAAAGACGAACACATGGATGTTTATCTTCACCAACTATTCATCATTCTTCACTCAGTTATTTTAAGTGCATCAACATTTTTTCTGGCTGTATTAAATAGCTCATCCATAAATTATTGAAGCGAACCATGGTTGCGCCATCAATAATTCGATGATCACCCGACCAATTAACCGCCATAATATGTTGAGCACTCACGTTGCCGCTGTCATCAAACCGAGGTAATTTCTGCGTTTTACCCAGTGCAACAATTGCCGCTTCGGGTTTGTTAATGACAGGGGTGGCGGTAATCCCACCAATGGCGCCGATATTAGAAATGCTAATAGTCCCGCCTTTCAAGTGTTCACCCGATACGCGCCCTGCTCTTGCCTGCTCAATAATGTCCTGCATTTTAACCGCGATATCTAAAAGTGATAAGTCTTGAACACGTTTTATATTCGGCACAAGCAATCCAATCTTAGAGTCAACAGCAAAACCAATATTATGGTCAGAATAATAACTTAGCTCGCTAGCATCGTCGTTTAATTGGCTATTTACAACAGGGAATTCATTTAATGCAAGAGACATCGCTTTCACAAAAAACGGCATGAAACTTAGCTTGGCACCTTTTGCTTCAAATTCAGGTTTAAGCAAATTCCGAAGCGACATAAGGTTGTCCATTACAAGTTCATCACTTACCGTAAAGTGAGGAATGGTGTAGACCGACGCAGACATTTGCTTAGCCATCGCGGCCTGAATGCCACGAACCTTTTCTGTTCTGACCTCACCTTTCTTACTCGCACTGGGGTTTTCGTTTGTGCTTGCGTTTGTAAGAGGCTTGTTTGAATCTTCAGAAGGTGACTCTGTTTTAACCGATTGCTGAATATTCAATACATCGGCTTTCAAGATGCGCCCTTTTTTCCCCGAACCGTTCACCGCCGAGAGATCGATATTATGCTCTCTGGCAATACGTCTTACCGCAGGGCTTGCAAGCACTTTTCCTTCAATAGCAATGGGTGGCTCGAACTCACCGTCACTGAACTTAGACGACGTTAGTTGATCTGAGTGCTTATTTGAAGCGTTTGATGGCTCTTTTATTATTGTTGCGCTCGTTGATTGCGACGCTTCATTTGTACTGCCTTCAGTATCGTCTGCAGGGTTGCTATCACCCTCAACTTCAAGTGCAAACAACGCGCTATGTACTTTGGCAATATCACCCTGAGCATAATAAAGACGGTGAACCGTTCCTGCGTTTTTAGCGGGGATCTCGACCACCGCTTTGTCAGTCATAACTTCTACAACAGCTTGGTCTTCTTCAATTACATCGCCCTCTGCCACATTCCATTTAACAATCTCACATTCAACAATACCTTCACCAATGTCAGGTAAAATAAAGTCTTCTATGTGTTTGCCGCTAGCAGCCGCCACCGGAAGCTCATCATTTTTCACATTCTCAGATGCAGTCTCCTTTGTAGGCTTCTCGGGATCTTTTGCCTGTGGTTCTTCGTTTACATCAGCATCGTCTGGCGTCATTGAAAATAATGGCGCATGCACTTTTGCGATATCACCAACAGCATAGTGTAATTTATTTACTACGCCCGCGTGCATTGCAGGTATTTGCACTGTCGCTTTGTCAGTCATTACCTCTGCAACAGGCTGATCTTCTTCAATGTGCTCACCTTCAGAGACTAACCATTCTAGTAGTTCACATTCCACAATACCCTCACCGATGTCCGGTAAGATAAATTCAATCGTCATATCATTGTCTCCCGGAATTAGTAATGTAACGTACGCTTAATGGCTTCATACGTCTTTGTTTCATCTGGCATGTATTCTTTTTCATGAGCCAACGGATAGGGTGTATCTAGGCCACATACTCTTGCGATTGGCGCTTCTAGATACAAAAAGCAACGCTCCTGAATTGTGGCAGCAATCTCACTCGCGAAACCGCCGGTTAAAGGTGCTTCATGGTTTATCAGTAGGCGACCTGTCTTCATAACAGACTGCATTACCGACTCTACGTCCCATGGCAGAATGCTACGTAAGTCAATGATTTCACAAGAGACACTATCTTCTAGCGCCATTTCTGCCGCTTTTTGTAGAATCTCTATCTGTGCTCCCCAGCCTAGCAAAGTAATGTCGCTTCCCTCTTGAACAATATCTGCTTTACCAAGCGGCAGCTCGTAGTCCTCTTCTGGTACTTCAGAGACAGAGGCACGATATAAACGTTTTGGCTCCATAAATAGCACTGGGTTTTTATCGCGAATTGACGCGAGTAACAAACCTTTGGCCTGATATGGATCCCTTGGAATTACGATCTTTAATCCAGGGCAGTGAGCAAAAAATGCTTCAGGCGATTGGCTGTGATAGTGGCCGCCAGCAATACCGCCGCCATATGGCGTACGTATAGTCAGCGTACCTACGTCGAACTGCCCACCTGAACGATAGCGCCATTTAGCGGTTTCATTCACGATTTGGTCGAACGCTGGGAAGATGTAATCTCCAAATTGTATTTCAGCTACAGGCACTGAACCTTGTGAGGCCAAGCCATTTGCAAAACCGATAATTCCTTGCTCAGTCAGTGGTGTATTAAAGCAACGAGCTTTGCCAAACTTTTCTTGAAGATGACTGGTTGCACGGAAAACGCCGCCAAAGTGGCCAACATCTTCTCCAAACACCATTACCTTTTCATCTTCGGTCATGGCTGTGATGAGCGCATTATTTATTGCTTGTAGTAGGTTCATCTTAGCCATTACTTTATTCTCCCTGCGGTTTTAGGGTACATCTTAGGATATTTCTTGATATGCGCTTTCAGTTCGTTTAGTTGCTCTTTCAAATGCCACGGTGGTGTGTCGTAAACATCTTCCACAATATCGTCTATTGCACACACATCCGTTTTCTCACAACTTTTCATGGCGGCGAGCACGTCTTGTCTTGCCTTGTCTACTCGTTTTTGGTTTTCAGCTTCGTCGTACCAGCCTTTGCTGTCTAACCAATGCGCCATTCGAGCGATAGGATCTTTTGCTCGCCACTTATCTTCTTCTTCTCTAGAGCGGTAGCCTGTCGGATCATCTGATGTGGAATGCGCTGCTAAGCGGTACGTCATCGCTTCAATAAGTACAGGGCATTTTTCTTCTATGGCTATGCGACGAGCTTCTTTCGTTGCAGCATAAATGGCAAGCACGTCGTTACCGTCTACGCGAATGGTTTTAATACCATATCCAAGACCGCGGGATGCAATACCGTCTCCGGCAAATTGTTCCTCAGCAGGTGTTGAAATAGCGTAGCCGTTGTTTCGGCAGAAAAAGATTACGGGGCAATGTAGTACAGCGGCCATATTCAGACCTGCATGAAAATCACCTTCAGACGCAGCGCCTTCACCGAAATAACAAATCGTTACGACATCTTTCCCTGACATTTTTTGCCCATAGGCATAGCCAGAAGCCTGCGGTATTTGAGTGCCAAGGGGGGATGAGATAGTCATAAAATTAAGAGGTTTATCACCATAATGAATCGGCATTTGACGTCCTTTATTAGGATCATCCTTATTGCTGAACATTTGGTTCATGAATTGCTCTGTCGAGTAACCACGGTATGCCAACGCACCTTGCTCACGATACTGAGACATAATCATGTCATCGTCAGATAGCGCTGCAGCGCTTGCTACCGACGCCGCTTCTTCACCAGTACTGGCAAGATAGAAACTGATACGTCCTTGACGCTGCGCACCCACCATACGTTCGTCCAACACTCGTATGTAATGCATAGTGTTAAAAATCTTTAACGCTTCTTCTTTACTTAGCTCTGGCTCAACAGCCTTTTCAAGAAGTTGGCCTTCTTCAGAGAGAATTTGAAGCATAGGGATATCAACTACCCCTTTTGCAATGATTTCGACCTTATTTGTTGTTTTTACTTCGGCCAAATGATTTCTGTCTTTCACGTTTTGTTCCCCTCAGAGATTAGGGTTGATAGCGACTTATTTGCGTATGTATATGCTAGTAGAAGATTCGCGGGAGCGTCTTTCTTATTAAAATGGATTTTTACAAAGCGGTGAAATAGTCATACTCAATAAATTGAACTTAGAAGGATAAGCGTCCTAAAAAAGTAAACCTTATGTAAATTTAATGATAATTGCCTAGGATGAGTATTTCGCGCGGCCGTTTTATCCTATCGTTACAGCCGGAGGGAACACTGGTTTAATTACGTAATTTTATTACCTTTTAGGGCTGAAAAACGGGCTAGTTTTTATGAATTTGTCTAGTTAATTTTCATAACCAACTCGTGTCACAAATGTAACAAAATGTGTAATTTATGTATTACAGAAACATACGTTACAAAACGATGAAAAGTGTGCTAGTAATAAATAGTCACAGCGCAATGGACGTTTATAAAAAGGCGATTGACCTTTAATTCGTATCCAAAAAGTCGCTGGACTCCAGGGAACTATTCACACGAGAATAATTATGAAAAAAACAATTATTAGCACGGTAGTCGCTACCGCCTTAGCAGGTTCTGCTTTTGGCGCGTTCGCACTATCAAATCAAATTTCCGGTCATAGCGTTGAACAACAAAACGCAATCGAAGCATCTTTCGACAAAAAAAATATCCTTGCGAATGCCATCCAAGTAAACAATGATAGCGTTCGCGTAATTATCCAATTGAACGACGCCCCAATGGCGCAGTTCAGTGCAGTAAACCCGAGTGTTAGCAGTATGGCTGCGCACAAAGGTCAGAAGGTAAACTTCGCGTCAAACGCTGCCAAAGAATATAAATCATTCCTTGAAGCTCAACAGCAATCTGTCATCCAGTCGATTAAAGCTTTTGATAAGTCATTCAAAGCTGACCTATCTTATACAGCAGCATTTAACGGTTTTGCGGGTATTGTTTCTAAAAGCGCGCTCGATAAGCTCTCAAGCCTATCTACAGTTAAAGCGGTATATCCAGACGTTATTCATCACGCACAAATGGATGCAAGTTTAGACCTTATCGGGGCTATCGAAACTTGGGAACAGTTTGGCGGTAAAGAAAACGCTGGTGCTGGCGTAAAAGTGGCTATCATCGATAGTGGTATTCGCCCAGAAAACCCACTGTTCAGTGGTGAGAATTTCGAAGCGCCAGCTGCAGATACGCTACCTACAGATGATTACTGTTCAGAAGTTCCTGATTTTTGTAACAACAAGCTTATCGTTGCACGTGCAGCTGACATCGTAGAAGGTTTCGCAGTTGTTGAGGAAGAATATGAAAGCCCGCTAGGTTTTAACGGCCACGGTACTCACGTTGCTGGTACTGCCGTTGGTAACTTCGGCGTTATGGCTGAGCGCGACGGTGCTGAGGCAGAAATTTCTGGTGTTGCACCAGCTGCTTACCTAATGGCTTATAAAGGCCTTTATGCTACACCGGCAAATCCTGCTTCTTCTAGCGGTGCATCTTCAATGTTGCTTTCAATGCTAGAAGCTGCGCTAACAGACGGCGCTGATGTTGTTAACAACTCATGGGGCGGCGGAGCTGGCGGTAACCCTAACGGCTCTGTATACGAAGACGTACTTGAAGCTATGCACGATGCTGGCGTAGTGACAGTATTTGCAGCAGGTAACGATGGCCCTGGTGATACGACTATCGGCTGCCCTGGTTGCTCTGATGACGTAATTACTGTAGCAAACACGACAACGGGTCGTTTGTTTGCAAATGAAGTGACTATCGAGGGTGATACCACAATCGGTTCAATCCCAGCACTTTATTCAGTGGGTAACCCTGCCATCGTGTTCGACAGCCCAATTACTGCACCGGTTGTTTATGCTGGTGAAGTTGATGCGGAAAATGTGGAAGGTTGTGATGCATTCGACGCTGGCGCGTTTGAGGGTGCGATTGCACTTATCAGCCGTGGCACTTGCGGCTTCGTAACAAAAATTGAAAATGCAGAAGCGGCTGGCGCTGAAGCTGTTCTCATCCACAACGTAGATGGTCGCGGAGAAGCGCCAATCTTAATGAGCGGCCTAAGCGACGCGCAAACTATCCCTTCACTAATGCTCCCTGCTACGCCAGGACAAGCGCTTGCTGCACTAGCGGAAAGTACTGAAGAAACATTGAACGTTACTATTGGCAGCGAAATCGTTCGTGTGGTTTCAGATAGCCTTGCTGACATCATGAATGAATTCAGTTCTCGTGGGCCAAATGGCGACCCAACGTTCCTGAAGCCAAATATTGCTGCACCTGGTACTCGTATTTTCTCGGGCGAATCACCAGATGCTCCTAATCACGAAGGCGAGAACTTCTCGTTTAAAGATGGTACGTCAATGGCGTCTCCACACGTAGCTGGTGCAGCGGCTTTACTTAAACAAATGCACCCGGATTGGACTGCACAGCAAATTAAGAGTGCCCTTGTAACTTCTTCTATCCGTGATGTACTAAAAGAAGACGCCGCTACACAAGCTGACAACTTTGATATGGGTGCTGGTCGTCTTGACCTTCCTCGTGCTACTACCGTTGAACTTACTTACAGTGATTTAAGCTTAGTTGACGGTAACTGCTACCTAAACTGTGAAATGTCTATTACTGTGACCAACACCAGTGACGAAGACGTTACTGTTGATGCGACTGTAATGTTCAATGACCCAGCTATTGTAGCAACCGTTACACCACAAATGGCTACCCTGCCAGCAGGTGCGTCTGCAGAAATCATGGTTGCGGTAGACGTTACTACAGCCTCTACTGGTTCATGGTCTTTCGGTGGGATTAACTGGGCTGACACTGACGATACAACAACTGATTACTTTATCCCCGTTGCGGTTTATCCGATAAGCAGCGATGAGCCGTCTTTATTTGATAGCGACGTAAGCAATCAGTTCGCAGCTGAAGGCGAGCTAGTTGTTACCGAAGCATTTGCAACTAACACTGACGTTACAGGTATGATTAGTATTTCTGGTGAAATTGACCACAAGTACGACATCAACCCGTCAACTATCTCAGCAGTTAAAAACGGTAACCAAGAACCAGTAAGCTACGACGCCGATTCAGGCACCGTGTATTGGGAAGGTGCACTAAACACCGCATCATTATCAATGAATGCAGATACGTCAATCGGTGATTTACTTGAAAGTCTAGGCGCACCACGTTACCTACCTATGTCGGCTATCGATATAGCTCCACTAGAGTGTTCTGGTTCATGCGATGATGCATCGATTGAAATTAGCTTACCGCGCACTATCACTTATCTTGGTAGTGAATACACAACCATGCAGATTTCTTCGAACGGTTTTGTGTCACTAGGTACAAGCTCTGGCAACATCACTACTCCGTTTGCTGAAGTGCTGCCAAGCTTAAATGAGCCAAATAACGTTATTGCTCCGTATTGGACTGACTTCGATTTAGCTGGTGGTGGAGCTGGAACTGGTAGCATTTATGCGGTAAGCCTAACAACAGGTCACTTTGTTGTTGAGTGGGAAAATGCTCAGATTTGGAATGAAGATGGTACAAGCTTTAACTTCCAGCTATGGTTTGAATACGAAACAGGTAACGTGAACTTTGTTTACGGTCCGATGGACACGCCAGTTTACGCAACCGTTGTTGGTGCAGAGAATTCATCTGGTAGTGTTGGTACTACTTTTGCCTCACTGACGTCAGCAGGCCTTCAAGGCACACTTCCAGTTGAAGGTGATGAGTTCGTACTAACGGCTAATGCAGGCGATGAAGTAACAATCAGTTATGCAGGTACTGTTGTTCCTTCAAGTGAATATATGGACGATATGCTATCTGTTAACGAAGATGCTTCGGTAACGGCTAACATTCTCGCTAATGAAATGGATAGCACAATCATCAATACATTCACGATGGAGTCACTTTCTGGTGATTTCCGAACCTTTACACCAATTACTATCGATAAAGAGCCACTTGACCCGTCAACGGTTACAGTAACAACTGAAGCAGCTAACGGTTCAGTGACGGTTAACGACGATGGTACAGTAACTTACACGCCAAACGCAGATTTCTTCGGTGAAGATTCATTTACCTACACTGTTCAAGTTGAGGGCACCACCGATGATGCAGGCGAAGTTGTAGAAGGCGACATCATTGGCGAAGGTACAGTAATGGTAGCAGTTGCAGGCGTGCAAGATGCACCTGTACTTTCAATCTCTGCACCATCCAGCGTAGATGAAGGTGAATCATTCACTGTAACTGCATCAGCGACTGACGCAGACGGCGACGACGTTACCATCACTATCAACGGTGTTGAAACCACGTCGTTTACTGGTACTGCACCAAGCCACGAGCAAGCTAATCGTGTAACGGTTCAAGTAACAGCAACTGATGGTATTGATACAACTACAGACAGCGTGACTATAACGGTTAACGATAAGTCTGGTGGTTCTATGGGTTGGATTGCATTGCTACTAGCACCTGCAGTTTACCTACGTAGACGCATGAAACGTTCATAACGTTTTATATGATATTGAAAGGCCGCTTTGAAAGCGGCCTTTTTTATTCGTCCTGAGAAAGCTGTTTTACATGTTGAGACATTTGCTTACTCGGCTGAACGCCAAGCTCTCTAAATTTCTCAATTTGCCTCACCATATTCCCTCTTCCACTCGTTAATTTGTTCATTGCTTGCTCGTAACTTGCATGCGCTGAATCCATCGATTTCCCAACTTTTTCCATGTCAGAAACAAAGCCAACAAATTTGTCATAGAGTTTGGCCGCTTGCTCAGCAATAAGCTGCGCATTTTGATTCTGATACTCATACTGCCAAATATTGTTAATTGTTCGAAGTGCAACCAATAGATTCGTGGGGCTCACTAGCATGATATTGTGATTAAGCGCCATGGTGACTAACTCAGGCTCTTCTTCTACTGCGATAAGAAATGCAGGCTCTATTGGAATAAAAAGCAGCACATAATCCAACGTTTTTAAGCCTCTTAAGGTTTGGTAGTCTTTCGCTCCAAGACCTTTTATGTGCCCTTTGATGGAAGCCACATGTTGACTTAAAAATTGCGCCTTTTCAGACTCGTCATCACAGTTATAGTAGCGTTCATAGGCAGCTAGACTTACCTTCGAATCAATTATTACGTCCTTATCATTAGGTAAATGCACTACTACATCGGGCTGGTAACGTTTCCCTTGCTCTGATGTCGCAGACATCTGGGTTTCAAACTCGTGCCCTTCGCGTAAACCTGATTCCTTAAGAATACGCTCTAGAACCACTTCGCCCCAGTTTCCTTGCTTCTTGTTATCACCTTTTAATGCGCTGGTAAGTGCTGCGGCTTCTTCGGTTATTTTTTGGTTTAGGGCCTTAAGACCTAGTATTTCTGTTTTAAGTGATGCCCTCTCTTGACCCTCACGAATATGTTGTTCTGAGATTTGTCGTTTAAACCCATCTAGTTCATTTTTGAACGGCGCCAGCACAGCCTCTATGTTGTGTTTCGTTTGTTGCGTATATCGTTGCTGTTTTTCTTCAAAAATTCGGTTTGCCAAGTTTTCAAACTGGATTTGCAAACGCTGCTCAGAAGCGTTCATCGCAGCTAATTTGTCTTCATGTGCCGCATGAAGTGCCTGAATTCTAGCTTGGTGTGCATCGCTTTGCGCTTGGAGCTTCGCATTCGTAACCCGCTCATTATTAAGTTCATCTAGCAACTGCTCGTAATCTAGCGCTTTCTGCGTAAGTTGTGATGAATTAGCGCGACTGCGAACAAATAAGTAAAGGGCGAAAGCACAAATACTGATAAAAGCGATCAAAAAGGCAAGAGGTTCGTTAGAGATAAGATTGATTAGCATAGTGCACGTTCATACTGTTGTTTTGTACAGCACTATAAACAAAAACAGGAAAATATACCAATGCACATACAGTATGGGCGAGATGGAAAAGTTAAAACATGGACTAAAACGCAGATTAAAATGACAACCAGAACGAAAAACGGGCGCTCGCGCCCCCGTTTTTTAGTTTCTAACAGAAGCTATAGTCACTGATGGTGATGATTCTTTCAATACACCATTTCGAGACTAAAGTTCCGGACACAGTTCTCTATTTAGAAAGAGACGCATCCAGTTCTTCAATTTTCGCTTTCCAAATGGCAGGACCATTTTTATGCGCATTAGCACCCGTGCTATCTACCGCTACGGTTACTGGCATATCAACAACATCAAATTCATAAATAGCTTCCATACCTAAATCTTCAAAGGCCACTACACGTGACTTCTTAATAGCTTTAGAAACCAGGTATGCTGCGCCGCCCACCGCCATTAAATAAACAGCTTTATGCTTTGCAATTGAATCAACCGTCGCTGGCCCACGCTCAGCTTTACCGATCATCCCGATAAGGCCTGTTTTCTCTAGCATCATGTCGGTAAACTTATCCATACGCGTAGCCGTTGTAGGTCCGGCTGGGCCTACTACTTCGTCACCGACAGCGTCAACTGGCCCTACGTAGTAGATAAAACGATTAGTAAGGTCTACGCCTTCTGGCAAGCCTTCACCATTTTCCATCATAGTTTGAATACGCTTATGCGCTGCATCACGACCAGTAAGCATCTTACCAGATAGCAATACTGTCTCGCCTACTTTCCAATCTTGGATGTCTTCCTTGGTAACTTCATCAAGGTTTACGCGGCGAGTGTTTTCGCTCACTTCCCAGGTTACCTCTGGCCAATCTTCTAGCTTAGGTGGTGTTAGCTCTGCTGGGCCTGAACCATCTAAATAGAAATGAGCGTGACGTGTAGCTGCACAGTTAGGGATCATCGCAACTGGTTTAGACGCTGCGTGAGTTGGCAATGATTTGATTTTGACGTCTACAACCGTCGTGAGGCCGCCAAGGCCCTGAGCGCCAATACCTAATTTGTTTACGCGCTCAAAAATTTCTAAGCGAAGCTTTTCATCTGTGGTTTCTGGGCCACGCTCAATGAGCTCTTGAATATCTACAGGGTCCATAAGACTTTCTTTAGCAAGCACTGCTGCTTTTTCTGCAGTACCGCCAATACCTATGCCCAACATACCAGGTGGACACCAGCCTGCCCCCATTGATGGCAAAGTTTTCACAACCCAGTCAGCGATATCGTCACTTGGGTTAAGCATTACCATTTTTGACTTGTTTTCTGAACCGCCGCCTTTTGCCGCAATCATTACTTCGATTTTCTCACCGGCTACCATATCGATGTGCACAACTGCAGGTGTGTTGTCTTTTGTATTTTTGCGAGCACCAGCTGGGTCGGCAACGATTGACGCACGTAATGGATTATCTGGATTTAAATAAGCACGACGGGTACCCTCATCAACCATTTCTTGAACGGTCATATCAGTTTTATCCCACGAGACACCCATTCCTACTTTAACGAAACACGTTACAATACCTGTATCTTGGCACAATGGACGTTTGCCCTCTGCCGACATACGAGAATTGATAAGAATTTGTGCCATAGCATCTTTCGCAGCTTGGCTTTGCTCTTTGTTATAGGCCTCTTCGACTGCTTTCACGTAGTCTAGGGGATGGTAATAAGAAATGAACTGAAGGGCATCTTCAATGCTGTCAATGAAGTCTTGTTGACGGATAACGGTCATGACATCCTCTTTTTATTTGGCTTTCGTGGTCTTAGCTAGCTAAAAAAGCGTATACTAGCGCATCTAAAGACAACGCACCACGTAAAACCATGCGCTTGGCGCGAATTCTAGTTATTTTTTAAAACAATGTTTAAAGCATCGTTACCCTAGCCTCTGTTGACGAGTTTAATAGATTTAAATTAAGGGCAAAAATAGCTAGTAGTGCAGGAATGCGTGGTCGGCAATTCAGTAATAGATTTCAACTCAGTAATAAATTTCAACCAGCGATTTGTGCAGCGAGCGCTGCATTTATAGTTAGAAGTATTAAAATAATTTATGTCACACGCAGATTCAATCCACGTAAATGTAAGTCGCTTTACTAAAGATCAAATAATAGACTTAATGTCGTTAGACAGTAATGCAGGCGGAGCCATCCTAAACGCATTATTTACGCACATTGCAACACAACCCTACTCCATTTTATTTGATACATCTGGCTCATCGAAAAGTGAAGGCCGCTTTAACATCATGGCGTTCTCCCCCTCAGCCATTATCGAAGCTAAAGATAGCACTGTTTGTTTGATTGATACGGTATCGTCTAAGCGTACTCCCCTTTCTCTAAGCCCTTTTGAAGCGGTCGAACAACACTTACACGCTCGCGTTAAGTTAGTTGAGGTACATGCGAATTTTGAGACTGAACATCTTCCCTTTATCGTGGGTGTCGCCGGGATGGCAGGCTATGATACAGGCCGTTTTTACGAGACGTTACCCACTATTGCCAAGAATGACTACAGCACGCCGGATTTTACCGTAGGTCTCTATACGTCTTCGCTAATTGAAGACACGCAAACTGGATATGTATATTTCTGTACCGCTGATAACCTAACGCTGCACGAGGTGTTTTCGAACAACAAGACCAATAATAAATCCCTTGGTTTCAAACTTTCCTCTCCTTTTGAATCAAACCTATCTAAGGATGATTACGAGCAATGTTTAGAGAAAATTAATGCGTATTTGAGAGCGGGTGATTGTTATCAAGTAAACATGGCGCAAAGATTTACTGCGACTTATGAGGGGAGTATGTGGCACGCGTACTGTCATTTACGCGACCATAATCAAGCGCCGTTTTCAGCGTTTTACAACTTACCGCAAGGTTGTATTGCCTCTATTTCTCCAGAGCGTTTCCTTCGAGTAAAGGACGGTATCGTTGAAACAAAACCGATTAAAGGAACCCGTCCGCGCTTCCAGGATGCAGACAAAGACGAAGCAAGTGCACAAAGCCTTCTGTCTGCAGAAAAAGATCGCTCAGAAAACTTGATGATCGTTGATCTTCTTCGAAACGATATCTCTAAACACTGTAAAGCTAATTCAGTAAAAGTTCCCGCGCTTTTCGCACTAGAAAGTTATGAGGCCGTTCATCATTTAGTTAGCACAGTGACAGGTGAACTCAATGAAAATGCATCCCCTCTTGAACTTCTTGCTTCAGCGTTTCCTGGCGGTTCTATTACTGGCGCCCCAAAGATACGAGCGATGGAAGTTATTGATGAGCTGGAGCCTCATCGGCGGAACATCTACTGTGGAAGTATTTTTTACATGGGATACCGAGAGGATATGGACTCAAGTATCTGTATTAGAACTGTGTTAGCAGAGAAGAATCAATTACATTGCTGGGCCGGCGGTGGTATTGTTTTAGATTCGGTTCCAAGTGAAGAATATCAAGAAACCTTGGATAAAGTGTCGAAAATATTGCCTGTACTTGCTTCAATAAATTGGTAAAAGGGTTCTAATTAAAGTCGATAAGTTATTGAGTTAAAAACATATATGACGAGAAATGAATTTCTATCGCAATTTCATCATTTAAGACAAACCTACAGTGAACCAGACTTTCCTTTGAGAAAGACCGGGCGTCCTGCGGCTGTCTTAATTCCGTTAATTGATTATGGAGATTCTCTTCAACTTTTACTTACCGAGCGAGCGCACCACCTAAGACACCATCCAGGCCAAATCAGTTTCCCTGGTGGGGCTGTTGATGAAACTGACAATTCTTTTTTTGATGCTGCCCTTCGAGAAGCACAAGAAGAAGTGGGGCTGCCCGCAAATAACGTTGACGTGGTTGGCATGCTTCCAAAATACCGTACCATCAGTGGCTATGAAATAGCCCCCGTTGTCGGATTTGTTAACCCCGATTTCACCCCAATTATTGACAAAAACGAGGTAGAAAGCGCGTTTGAAGTTCCTCTTTCACACGTGTTAGATAGAAAGAATCATTTAATTCACACCACACACCGTGATAAAAAAACGTTTCCAATTTATTTTATCCCATGGAAAAACAGAATGATTTGGGGAGCGACAGCAGCGATGTTGAGGAACCTGTCTCATCATATTCATCCTTAAGCGTCCTTCCGTATGTTCATTAGGAGCGCTTATGCCTACTGTTGATCGACTTTAGTTACCTCGCTATAAATTTATCTTTACAGTGTATTAGCAAAACTAATCATCCTATTAGCTTTTCTGTATTGTGGTTTTCACTTCGTGGATGCATGATCCCATTATTACTTTGTTTTAATTTTAGAAGTTTATGATAAGCGTATTTGATATGTTCAGTGTGGGCATTGGCCCTTCAAGCTCACACACGGTAGGTCCAATGAAAGCAGGTGCTGAGTTTGTCGCTGAACTCGCTCAAGTTACTGAGAAGTTTGACGCTGTCGATAGCGTAAAAGTTGAACTATTTGGCTCACTCGGTCAGACGGGTATCGGCCATGGTACGGGAAAAGCGGTCATTTTGGGGTTGCTTGGTGAGCTTCCTGATGAAATCGATGTGGATACTATTGAATCTAAGCTAGAAGAAATAAGAAATAGTGAGAAACTGTGCTTAAACGGCAAAAAACTGGTTCGTTTCCCAAGCAAAAATGCGATTGTATTTCATCGTCGAAAAACGCTGCCGAAGCATGCTAATGCACTGACGTTTTACGCTTACGCTCAGGATGAGCTGGTAAAACAACAAACCTATTACAGTATCGGCGGCGGCTTTATCATTAAAGACGAAGACTTCGATGCAACCAAGGCACACGCAGCGAGCCTGCAAGCTTCTGTTCCGTTTCCTTTCAAAACCGCTGAAGAACTTCTTTCTTTGTGTAAAACAAACGGGCTAAGCATAAGCTCACTTATGTTGCGCAATGAATCAACCTTTAGGCCTAAACACGAGGTTAAGCAACAACTGCATAATATCTGGCTTGTGATGAAAGCCTGCATACAGCGTGGTATCGAAAGCGAAGGTATTCTTCCTGGTGGCCTAAAAGTAGTTCGCCGCGCTCCGGGTCTTTACCGCCGACTCCAAACTGAGCACACAAACGATCCTATGCAAACAATGGATTGGGTAAACCTTTTCGCACTAGCAGTTAACGAAGAAAATGCTGCAGGTGGTCGTGTCGTCACTGCACCTACAAATGGCGCAGCTGGCATAATTCCAGCTGTTCTCCAATATGTTGATAAGTTTATTCGCCCAGTCGATGAAGAAGTCGCCAGCCGTTTTCTCTTAACGGCAGGTGCCATTGGCATATTGTACAAAGAAAATGCGTCAATATCCGGGGCTGAAGTTGGCTGTCAGGGTGAAGTAGGTGTAGCCTGTTCCATGGCAGCGGGTGCGCTTGCTGAAATTATGGGCGGCACGGCTGCTTCTGTCGAAAACGCAGCAGAAATTGGTATGGAGCATAACCTAGGGCTGACCTGTGACCCTGTCGGTGGCCTGGTTCAGGTACCCTGTATAGAAAGAAATGCAATGGGTGCCATCAAAGCAATAAATGCATCTCGCCTTGCGTTGCGAGGAACAGGCGAACACAAAGTATCGCTGGATAAGGTAATTAAAACCATGCGCGATACAGGAAACGATATGAAAACAAAGTATAAAGAAACAGCCAGAGGTGGCCTGGCAGTCAATATCATTGAATGCTAAGGCAAATTTTAAACTCAAAATGGGGCTTAACTACGCCCCATTTTTGTCTGCATTCCCACGCTTCGCTAAGAAACTTGCCAGCGCCTT